>JAISJZ010000217.1 GCA_031261125.1 Planctomycetaceae bacterium
TCTCATTCACTGTAAAAACAAAATCGAACACTGCCGCTCCCGCAGCGGCATCGGTTAAATCAACCGTAACCCATTCTTTGCCCCGCTGGTCTGTTGTAATATCCTGTTCCCAAACAGAATGTCCGTTAACGAACAAACTCAATGTCCGAACATTCGGATACACATTGTCAATCCGGGTATCTGCAACGAACAAATCGGCAATGATTCTTCCGTTGTGTTTCGGAACCGGTACACTTAACCGGAGTTGAGCGTAATCGCCTACATTCGTTGCTGTATGACCGGGCAGACCGGCACCGGCGCAGACAATACCGCAACGTTCAAACAACCCCGTTAGAAATTGTCCTTGTACCGTTTGTGATTTCAGCCATTCCGCCGGTTCAATTTCTTTAAGCAGTTTACCGGTTTTTGGCGGCGAAGGCAACGTTTCAAACAGTTGCTCCAAATCCTTTTCAGATGCGTCCGGTTTGTACGGCATCAATTCTGCTGCCGGTGCTTTTGCCAATTTGTTCCATTGCTTTTCCTTCTGCCGGATTTGTTCCGCAAAACGTTTTTCCAATGATTCCCATTGAATAATGTTCTTCCAATATGCAGCATATTCATCGACCGCTTTGAATTCCGTCAACTCGAATTCAATCCGTTTTAACATTTCCGTTATCTTCGGGCTTGCTTCGCTGACTAATTTTTTTGCATCTTCCGTTTTGCCTTCCTGCTGCAATCGAAAAACCGCATCGGCAAGTCCGCCGTACTGATATTCAGGATAATCCAATGAAGCGAACACTGCCGCATACTTCGCTGCTGCCCGCATCGGTTCAAGATACACCGTTTCCAACCGCTGCCGGTCGATAGCGGATTCCTTTGCGGCAACCTGTCCGGTTTTTTCTGCTAACACCTTGAGTTTCTCTGCCTGCGCAAGAACACTCTGACGGTTTTTGACATCTTTCAATCGTGGCGGATAATTTCGATTCGGCGTGTAATGGATTCGCGGCAGAAGAAATTGATTTTCGACTTCCGCTAATAAGTTATCGAATTCAAACGCCGTTTCGACCGCATTATCGCCGTAAAGATACCGATACACCGCACGCCGCTGGGCATCCCAAGAGTAATCTTTCGGATTCCAAGCCCAGTTGCCGAACATCACGACTTCGTACTCTTCGGGATTGCCGTCGCAGACCGCCCAAAGCAATACCTGGTCGCTATACCGGTCAGCATCCTGAATCTTATCGTACTGCGGCGCACCCCAGCCGTGCGTCATCGGTACGATGTCGAGATAGCCCGGCTTATTCTTGCGCAAGGAAACCATTATGGCACCGGAGTGGAGCAGTCCGCCCTGAATTCCGCCATCGGCGAGGTTGAACCACCAGCCCGGTTTATGTTTCAAGCCCATTTTTTGCGTCATCTCAAGGTCGGCTTGACAGGGAACCCGTGTGAAAAACCACATAATTTCATCGAAACCGGGAATCTTTGCCATTTCGTGATTCAATGGTCTATCAATGTGTTGATATTCTTCAAGCGGAGGTGTGTAAGCGATGTTCCGCCCCGCGATACCGTGCTGTTTGCCGAAATCGAGAACGGTCTGTACCAATTCCTTCGGGTTTTCACCCGCACCGGTGTCATCGAGTGAAATCCATATACCGTCAGTTCCGAGTTTTAGCAACTCGTCAAACGTTTTGAGCATATCAGGATACTTCGTTTTCGGAACAGCACACGAAACGGTTCCATACACAAAAATACCGCGCCGATGAAATTCCTTAATGGCTTCACTGATAAGCGGAACGTCCAGCGGCTGACCGGCAGGAAGTCCCATTGATGCCTTTCGGGCTGGATAAAAAAAGTTTTCAGGAACTTTCGGGTCGTCCCGAATATCGGAGAAATTGATTCGTCCCCGAATGTATGCGTCCATTGCCCCCGGAACGAGGTGATGTTTCAGGACACTGTGCGGACGACCCCGCCAAGGAATACTTGGAAAATCCCGAACCGATGCTGCGGAAACGAGAATGGAATCATCGTCTTTCGACCGGCTCATCAAGTCGAACAAGGCATCGCCGCCGTAAATCGTACCGAGAGCATCGCTTCCGCCGACGAATAAAATCTGTCGTTTTCCGTCTTTGAGGAATCGAAGAATAAATCCGTTCATACCGGGCGAATTGGGTGTCAATTCAATTTTTTCCGTTGCGCAAATCCGCTTGACCCAATCGTTGTTGGCGGGTTGCCCCATCAAAATAATTTGCTCGAATTTTTCATCGGCTTCTTTTTCTGAAACGATAGCGATATGACGGTCAAAGCGATTCTTCAAATGCAACCGCAACCGGTCGGCGGCATAACGTTCCTGCTCCGAAGCGTTGTTTCCGATAACAATGGCTATCTTGGCATCGGAAACGAGTTTCCATATTTCACCGGTCGGTTTGTATTCTTTCGGTATCGGAAAAATCGGACAGACCGGTTCGGCTGCCGAAATTTCGCTCAACGAAAAAAGGGAGAAAATCAAAAGGAACAGTAACGTTTTAGCGGAATTTGACATAATGCTTTCAGGGGAATGTAATATTTGGGTATTCCAACCGGTCGCTTACGCTCCCGGCTGCTGTCGTGGAATGATTAAACGCGGACGGGTTTCTCTTGTGCAACGCTTTCATAGCAAGCGTTCATCGCATCGATACTTTGACGATGCCAGCGTAAATTGATTTTCGGCTGCTTTCCGTTGCGGATACAATCGACAAATTCATCAACCATACCTATCCATTCGTCGAAGTAAGTGTACTGAACGGTATAGCGGTCATTCGGTATGCCGTTGTGATACACATTCGGACCGAAACAATCAGCCGACAATACGCCTTTTTCGCCGTGTAAAACCATATTGACTTCCATCCG
>JAISJZ010000288.1 GCA_031261125.1 Planctomycetaceae bacterium
TAGGACAACAAAGACATTCAGCGGGACTACAAATTGTCGCTGGAACTGATTAACACGAAAACGTATGTTCCGGTCATTGAATCCACACCGATTCGCAAGGAGTACAACAATTCGATTAAGGGCAAAATCAGCGGCTGGTTCAAAAAATAAACAGCGATGAGAACACCGGAACAACAGCGCAACGATTTGTTCGCAATATGGAACGCCGCGTTGAACGGTGTCCGCGTCGAACATTTACTCCGCAAAACCGTTTCACTTCAAAACGGCACTCTGGTTGTTGCCGGTGAATCTTATTTGCTCAAAAATTTTGACCGCATCGTTGTTCTCGGCGGCGGAAAAGCATCCGGGGCGATGGCGCAAACACTGGAAAACATTCTCGAACCGCTGTTTGACTCGAAAGAAATTTTCGGCTGGGTGAACGTTCCAGAAGATTGTGTCAAACCGCTGCGGAAGATTCATCTGCATCCGGCACGTCCTGCCGGCGTGAACGAGCCGACCGAAGCAGGCGTTGCCGGGACAAGCGAAATTATCCGCTTGGCAAAGGAGTTAACGCCGGACGACCTTTGTATCTGTTTAATTTCCGGCGGCGGTTCGGCACTGCTGCCCGCACCGGTTTCCGGCATTACCCTGCAAGACAAACAGGAAATTACCCGGCTGTTGTCCGAATCCGGTGCGGATATTCAGGAGTTAAATACCGTCCGTAAACAAATCAGCACGGTCAAAGGCGGCGGCTTGAAACGGCTGTGCGCCGGCAAAAAACTGATTACGCTGATACTTTCCGATGTCCTGGGCGACCCGCTGGATGTCATCGCATCGGGACCGACCGTTGATAACCGGACAACCGCCCCGGAGGCATTAAACATTTTGTACAAGTACCGCGAAATACGAGCGGGACACGAAACGAAGTGTAATACCTCGTTAAACAGGGTAATGCAATATCTGCAAAACAAGGTTAACGAAACCGCCTTCCCTTGCTTGCCGCCTTCCTGTAAAACCGGTTTTGTCCGCAACATTATCATCGGCAATAACGCGGCGGCAGTGGAAAGTGCCGGCGAAGAAGCGTTACGGCGGAATTATTCTTACACAATGTACGTTGCGAAAGAAAGCGGTGATACCGCAGAGGAAACCGGCGTCCATCTGGCGAAGTTGGCGTTGGAAATGAAATATACCGGTTCGGACTGTTTGATTCACGGCGGCGAACCGGTTGTTAAACTTGCCCCGCCGGAACTCCGCGGCAAAGGCGGACGGAATCAGCAACTTGTTTTATCGGCGTTAAATTATTTTTTGGAACATCATCCGGCAGACAAGCCGTTTCCCATTGCATTTTTATCCGGCGGAACGGACGGCGAAGACGGACCGACAGATGCTGCCGGCGCATACATTGACGCGGCAATGTTTCAACAGGTTCTCGGCGAAAAGCGGAACAACCCGCAGTTTAATTTAACGGAATACTTAAACCGGAACGACGCGTATCACTTTTTCGAGAGGTTCGGAACGCTGTTAAAAACCGGTGCAACAGGAACGAACGTTTGCGATGTGCGGATTGTTCTGGTTCAGTAAATTACGGGGAGAACCTACAAATCGCTGCCGTAAACTTCCGGGGCAATTTTGCGCAGTTTGTTGCGGATAAAATCCGCAATGTCCTGTGCATTCGACATACGAACCGCTCTGTGTGCCATTTCCTCACATTCTGGAACCGTAACGTACCGGCAAATCTGTTTAACCCGATTAATCGAACTCGGCGCACAACTGATACAGCGCAGTCCCAGTCCAAGCAAAAGGACAACGTTTTGCGGGTTACTGCCCATCTGTCCGCACAGCGATACCGGAATGTCCCGGCGTTTCGACACCACGACTATCCGCCGCAGCAGCCGCAGCACCGCCGGGTCTTCCGCACAGAACAAATGATTAACATTGCTGTTGCCGCGGTCAACCGCCATCGTATATTGAATCAGGTCGTTCGTTCCAACGCTGAAAAAATCGGCATCTTCGGCAAACTTGTCCAGCATAATCACCGCCGACGGTACTTCAACCATCATTCCGACCGGCAGATTTTCGTTGAACGGAATCCCGTTTTCCCGCAGTTCGTCCATCGTTTCCTGCAACGCTGTCCGTTTTGCCTGCCGGAATTCCTTCACGGTGGAAACCAGCGGAAACATAATGCGGACATCGCCGAACGCACTGACCCGCAAAATAGCACGCAGTTGACAACGGAACAAATCCCAGCGTTTCAATGCCAGCCGGATACCGCGCAGTCCCAATGCCGGATTGCGTTCAGGAATCGGATAGTACCTGTCCATCGTTTTGTCATCGCCGAAGTCAAACGTTCGGATGACAACCGGATGTCCCTGCATTACGTCAACGACTTGTTTGTACGAGTTGAAATGTTCCTCTTCCGTCGGGTCGGCGGCCTGCGTTAAATACAGAAATTCGGTGCGGAACAATCCGATGCCGTCGGCACCGCGTTTTAACGCATTAGCCGCTTCGTATGGAAATTCGATGTTTGCCTGTACCGTAATTTTGACTCCGTCTTTGGTAACCGCTGCCAAGTCCCGCATCGAATCGAGAATCTCAATTCGGGATGAATCGGCATCGCTGATGAGGCGGTATTTTTCCTGCGTGTCGTCATCGGGACGGATAATCACCGCTCCGCTGTTGCCGTCAACGATAACGATGTCGCCGCCGTGTGTATCATTCTGAAAACCCGCGGCACCGACCACGCACGGGATTTCCAACGCCGCCGCCAAAATAGCCGTGTGTCCGCCTTGTCCGCCGGTTTCCGTTACGATTGCCTGAACGAACCGTTTATCCAGCGACGCTGTTTCTCCCGGTGTCAGATTCCTCGCCATCAGGACGACCGGAGATGTTAAATTGCTGTACGTTTCCTTCTTCGTTCCCAGCAGGTGCCGCAAAAGGCGTTTTTCTATGTCGTGAATATCGTTCACCTTTTCGGCAATATACGAATTCTTGATTTGCCGAAAGATGTTGATATGTTTGCCCATTACCACGGTAACGGCGTGTTCGGCGGAGAACCGCTGCAAACGGATTAATCCTTCGATTTCTTCGAGAAGTTTCGGGTCGAACAATACCGCCAACTGTGCCGCAAAAATATCGGCAAAACTCTGTCCGAGTGTTTGCTTCGTTGAGTCCCGGTTTGTTTCGATTTCTTCTTTGGCGTGTCCTACAGCGGCATGGAACCGTCCGACTTCGGTTTCTAATGAACTTTCGTCAATAAAGTGCTGCGGGATACGGAACCCTTCCGTCTCCTGAACAAACGCTCGTCCAATCGCAATTCCGGCGGAAGCGGGTATTCCAAAGAATGTCTTCATCACTGCACTTGTTCGTCTTCGTAAAATCGGGCGTTGAATAATTCGGCAATGGCTTCGGCTGCCTGTTGAGCATCTTCCCCGACGGTTTCAATAACGACCGCATCTCCCTGAAACGCCCCCAGCGATAAAATGTCAAGGACGCTTCGGCAGTCCGCAGCGTAAGTCCCCTTACGGATACGGATGTCCGAAGAAAACTCCTTCGCCTTTTGGGCAAGCATATTGCCGACCCGCAAGTGGATACCGCACCGGTTCGAGACCAGCAACTCTCTGGTGATTTTCGGAAAATGAGTCATTAGTCGTGTTATTTGCCGAACATATTATTGTCCGCTTCTTCGAGCAAAGCCAAAATATCTTCCTTCGTTTTCGATTGTTTCAGGAACCGGCAAAACGTATCATCTTTCAGTTGCCGGGTGATGTGTTCCAACGCCCGAAGGTGGTCGCCCGGTCGTTCCGGCGGCGAAACGAGGAGGAAAAACAGATAGACCTTCTCGCAGTCCAGCGAATCGAAGTCGATGCCTTCAGAACACACCGCAACGCTGCCGACGAGGCGGTTCACGCTCGGATGTTTCGTGTGCGGTACGGCAATTCCGCGTCCGATACCAGTCGAACCCAGTTCTTCCCGCTTGGAAATCGCCTTGACAATGCTTTCATACTCGTCCTTTTCAATTCCGCCGGCATCAAGGAGGGACTGAACCATTTCGCGGATAACGGCTTGCTTGTTTGCCGCAGTGATTTCCGCTTTCACCGCACCGGGCAATATAAAATCGGCAAATTTCATTATGATTAATGGGTTGGGGTTAAGGAGGCAGAGGTTAGCACTCTACTCTTGTACGGTATTAGCACCGGCTCGGTTATGGTCTTGAATTTGCTCTTTGTACTTCTTGATTTGCTGTTCCAGTTTGCCAATGCACTTATCCAGCGAACCGAACATATCGCCGGAGCGGTCGCTTGCAACGAAACCTCCTTTGTGTTCCGCCGTTGCCTGAACTTCAATGTTCGGCTCATCCGTCTTTTCAAGGTCAACGGTTACGTCAATCGACATCAGCCGGTCAAACACCCGTTGAAGTTTTTCAACTTTCTGTTTGATTTTCGTTTCGGTGGCTTCACTGATGCTGCCGTGCCGGGTGGAAATACGAACCTGCATTTAGGACTCCTATTGTCTGAAAAAAGGGGGGAGAAACACTCTATCGGACTATTCTACCCGTTCGGCGGGAAAAAAAAAGGGGTATGATTGGTTTTGGTATATTTTTTCCTAATACGCTTTCAGATTTGCCGCCGTTGACTCCACTTCCCTGTCCTTCCGCTCCAGCACCGCAACACCCGCCGCTGCCGCCTGCTCGGTTACGTTCTCATCAAACGACATACCCGCAATACCCAAATACAACTTGTGCTTCGCGTACTGCGGAAACAGCATACGGAAATGCTCAACCTTGCGGTTAATAAGACGCTCTAAATCGTTCGGATGAATCCGGTACTTCACTTCGACGACCGC
>JAISJZ010000425.1 GCA_031261125.1 Planctomycetaceae bacterium
CCGTCGGCGAACGGGTTGCTTACGCATTGGTGAACGGCGAAGGCGAACTGGCGATTAATATCTGCGGCAGCGGTACCGGTGCGGCAATCGGCATTGCCAAATTCACTGGTGTCCTGGCAATCGCTTGCGAATCCGTTAAGACGGCAACACTGGCGAAAGTTATCAACGGAGCAAATTGTCTTTGCCTCGGCGAAGATATTGTTTCGCCGGAGTTAGCAAAGGAAATTGCCGATGCGTTTATCAATGCAAAGTTTTTAGACAATCCCAATGCCAAGCCGGAGTTAAAAGAATTCTGGCTCGAAGCCCATAATGAAATGATTCAACGCGGTACAGTACCTACGAAACGGGAAATTGAATACCTTTAACAGGAGAACAACTATGTTCACTCGCAGAACCTTGCTGAAAAGCATTTGTCTGACATCCTTTGCCCTGCCGGCCGTTCATCTGCTCGGCAGCGAGAAGCAATCCGCCGGTATCAAACAGTCCGTTTGCTACGGTGCATACCGGAAAATTCCGTTGGACGAGTTGGCACCGGCAATCAAGAAAATCGGATTGGTCGGTCTCGACCTTGTCAATCCCGATGAATGGGAAGCGGTACAGAAACACGGTTTGATCGTAACATTGTCCCGCGCACCGGGTGCAACGATTGGCAAGGGATTCAACCATACCAAAAATCACGAAGCCCTGATTGCGCATTATTCCGAATTGATTCCGGCAGCGGCAAAAGCAAACGTGAAGAGCATTATTTGTTTTTCCGGTAACCGCGAAGGCATCAGCGATGAAGAGGGATTGGAAAACGCCGCCAAAGGATTGAAACAACTGATGCCGCTTGCCGAACAGCACGGTGTTGTCTTGATAATGGAACTGCTTAACAGCATCGTGAACCACAAGGACTACCAAGCCGACCATACGGACTGGGGAGCGGAGTTGGCAAAACGCATCGGCAGTGAGAATTTCAAACTGCTGTATGACATTTACCACCTGCAAATTATGGAAGGCAACCTGATTTATAACATCCGCAAGTACAAGGATGCTATCGGGCATTATCACACGGCAGGCAATCCCGGTCGTAAAGACCTCGATAACGAACAGGAAATTTATTATCCTGCCGTGATAAGGGCAATCCTTGAAACGGGCTTTCAAGGTTATCTCGCCCACGAATTTTCGCCGAAAAAACAAGAGAATCTGGAATCGCTTCAAGAGGCGTTCCGCGTTTGCAACGTCTCACTGGCAACTAACAACTAACAACTGCCTGACTTATGACAACACGCCGAACTTTTTTAGCACAATGTGCTGCTTTTGTATCTGCGCCGACGGTACTGGGACTGAATGTCTCTGATGTTTTTGCCGACGGACAGAAATTGTCCGGGTTGAATCTTGCCGTCCAAACGTGGACGTTCAAGGACTTCGACATCGAAACAGGCATCCGTAAAACGAAGGAAGCAGGTGTCAGTGCCGTCGAAATTGCCGGTGGTATCCTTATCGGTGAAGCAAAGAAGCGGGCATCGGCAACGACCAAAGAGGAACGCAAACGCATTAAAGACGTTCTTGCCGAAACCGGTGTCAAGGCAGTTTCACTCGGCGGAAGTCAGGGCGGAACGGAGGACTTCGATTTTGCCGCCGATTTCGGATTGCTGCGTTTACAGGGTGAACCGCCGTTTGACAAACTCGTTGAAGTATCGGAACGCGCCGAAAAGTACAAAGTGCAGTTCACGCTGCATAATCACCCGAAGCCGAGCAGGTATTGGAATTACAAAGAAACGCTCAACCAGTTGGACGGCACAACGTCTTATCTCGGTTTCTGCCCCGATACAGGGCATTTCACCCGCAGCGGCATTGACCCGCTGCAAGCAATCAAGGATTTGGAAGGACGTATTTTTGCTGTCCATTTGAAGGACTTAAACGATACGCTGCAATCAGAAGAGCAGAAAAAGTCCTTGCACGATGTTCCGTGGGGAACCGGCAAAGGACAAGTTGAAGCGATTCTCAACGAATTACTTCGGCAAAAGGTCAACGGCACCGTGATTATCGAATACGAATATGATTGGGACAACAACCTTGCTGCCGTTGCCCGATGCGCAAAGTTCTTTCATAAAATTGTTTCCGCTAACACTTAACACGAAAGGTTTCATTATGAAGACCAATACTACCCGCCGCCGTTTTTTGAAAGCGGCACTTGCGGCGACCGTACTGCCGACCGTTGCGGTTAACAGCCGTGCTGTCCACGCTGCCGGTTCGGATGTCATTAAGATTGCCCTCATCGGTACCGGCGGACGCGGTCTCGGTGCCGTTCTTAACCGGTTCACCGTCGGCGATAACGTGAAACTCGTTGCCGTTGCCGATGTGAACGAAAAACGGGCAAGAGAGGCAGTCGAAAGCCTCAAAGAAGACCCGAAGACAAAGGACAGGATTGACGTTCCTGCCGACCGGGTTTTCGGCGGATTCAACGGATACAAAGGGGCGGTGGAACACGCCGACCTCGTGTTTGTTGCATCGCCGCCGGCGTTTCATCCTGACCATTATCTTTATGCGGTGGAACACGGCAAACACGTTTTCGTTGAAAAGCCGTTCGGTGTTGATGCCGAAGGATACCGGCGTTCACAGAAGGCAAACAAAATTGCCGAAGAGAAAGGATTGACCGTTCTTTCCGGCTTTCAACGCCGTCATCAAAAGCAGTATCACGATTGGTTTGCAAAAATCAACGAAGGATACATCGGCGACATCGTTGAAGCCCGCGTCTATTGGAACGGTGCCGGTGCGAAAGTCCGCGGCGTGCGGGATAAAGGCGAATCGGAAATCAGTTTCCAAGTCCGCGACTGGTATTTCTTCGATTGGTTGAGCGGCGACCACCTTGTTGAACAGCACTGCCACAACGTTGATGTCGGCAACTGGCTTTTCGGCAACGGCGACCCGCAGGTGCATCCTGTTTCCGCTATTGGTCTCGGCGGTCGGCAGTACCGGAACATCAAGCACGTTCCGTACAACGAGTGCGGCAACATTTTTGACCATCACTATATTGAGTTCACTTATCCTGACGGTCGAATCCTGCATAGCCAATGCCGGCAAATTCCCGGCTGCTGGAACCGGGTAACGGAACGGGTAACCGGCACGAAGGGCTTCGGCGAAACCGGCTGGCTGCAACAGCGGGGCGGTGAAAAATGGAACACGCCGAAACTCGGCAAGGGCGGCGATAATGGTTATGAGTTGGAACACGCCGCACAAACCGATGCTATCCGCAACGGCAAAAAACTCCACGAGGGCTGGTCGGCAGCAACGTCAACAATGGTTGGGATTCTCGGCACATACGCTTCGCACAGCGGTCGGGAAATCACTTGGGACGATGCCGTTTCAAAAGGACGGACGCGGTTTCCTTATGATGTCGAATTAACATTTGACACGCCGTCGCCGGTTTTGCCGCAGGACGGAAGTTATGAACACCTCGTTCCGGTACCGGGACAATGGGAACCGTTTGATAAAACCTAACAACCCCTTCCGCAATGACAACCGTTCTTTCGCCTCACGAACAATTACTTCACAGCAAGCAAGAAGGTCGGGAAAATCCGAACCGCAGAACCCGCCGTCGGGTGTTCGACATACTCGAATCCTTCGACGGGCAGCGTCCGCGTATTGACGTTGAACGGGCAAAATACTTTACCCGCTCAATGCAGAAGACCGAAGGACAGCCGCTCGTTCTCCGCTGGGCGAAAGCATTGTACGAAATTGCTGAAAACATTACCGTTTCGATTGACGACCGGCAACTCATCGCCGGTCGCATCGGACCGGAAGGACGGTACGGCATTTTGTATCCCGAATTAGACGGTGATTTTTTGGACACTGCCGTTAAGGATTTACCGAACCGCACCGAATCGCCGTTCACCATCACGGCGAAAGATGCTTACACCGTTGTCGAAGATATTGCTCCGTACTGGAAAGGCAAAACGTATCACGAAGCATTGAATAAAGCGTTGCCGCCAGAGGTGCATAAACTCACTTATGACGACCCAGACGGACTGCGGAGCCGGTTCATCGTGAACGAAACGTCATCGTTCCGTTCTTCGATTCAATGGGTTCACGATTACGAAAAGGTTCTCCGCCGCGGTTTTAACGGTATTAAATCGGAAGCGCAAGCAAAGTTAGCGCAACTTGACGTTGACAGTCCGCTTGACCAGTGCGAAAAGCGTCCGTTCCTTGAAGCGGTTGTGATTGTTTCCGATGCAATTATTCTTTGGGCAAACCGGCACGCTGTTTTGGCGAAGGAACTTGCCGAAACCGAAAGCGACCCGGTACGGAAAAAGGAGTTGCTGCAAATTGCCGCTAACTGTGAGCGGGTACCGGCAGAACCGGCACGCAACTTTTATGAAGCGGTGCAGTCGCAGTGGTTCGTGCAGATGTTTTCGCGGTTAGAACAAAAGACAGGGACGATAATTTCCAACGGACGAATGGACCAATACTTGTATCCGTTTTACAAAGCGGATAAAACGGCGGGACGGTTAAACG
>JAISJZ010000033.1 GCA_031261125.1 Planctomycetaceae bacterium
GGCGGAAGATTTTTTGAAAACGCTGAAAGAACCAAGGACGGCTCTGACTGAATATCTGCTCGGTCGAATTGCCGAACGGCAAAAGAAGTACGATGAGGCGGTACAGTATTATGAACGCACCGCCGAAGCGATGTCCGGCGGCGGTAATTTACTGCGGGCAAAATGGCTCAAAACGGCAAGTTCACGGTAATTAAACCGGCGGCAATTCGTATCCTTTGCGGCGCGGACGGTCAACTTTGCTGTTTGCTTCATCGTCGCCGATGATTTGCTCTTTCACGGGGTCCCATTTGATTTTCCGGTTCACTTCCCGGCAGATGCCGATGAGGTGGCAAACGGTAATACTGCGGTGACCGATTTCGACATCGCCGTTCGGCAGTTTTCTGCTGGCAATGCAGTCGAGAAAGTTCTCGATGTGCGGTCGGGCAATCCACGTCGGACCTTCCGGCAGGTCTGCTTCCGGCGCACCGTCTATCAATGATTCCGGGTTCGCTTTCAACAGGTTTCTGTTAATTTCAATGTTTCCTTTTTCGCACCGGAAAATTCCGCCGCCCCAAGGTCCGTTGTCCAAATCGAACCGGACTTCCGCTCCATTGGCGTACCGGGCAACGATTTTCCGTTTCGCAAAATTCGGTTCATCCGGTGTCAACGGTTCTAATTCTATTGGTCCCGTTCCGTCACCGCCAACCGCCCATTGAATTTGGTCAACGCCGTGCGCTCCCCAATTCGTCATTTCGCCCGCCGCGTAATCCCGCCATTGCATCCAGCCGAGAAGTTGTCCGTTGAACGGACGGTACTTCGTCGGACCCTGCCACGCATCCCAATTTAATCCTTCGGGAACCGGCTGCTCCGGCAAATCATCGGGTATCAGTTTTGGTCCCGGATAATTGATACCTTGGGCAAATTTCAGTTTGCCGAGTTTACCGGTGCGTACCAATTCGCAGCCGAACCGGTTCAGTTTCATCGACCGCTGCTGACTGCCGACTTGGAAAATCCGCTTGGTTTTGCGTACCCAGTTAACGAGAACGCGTCCTTCGGCAATGTACGTTGTCAATGCCTTTTCGGCATAGACATCGAGACCGGCTTGGAGAGCGCGGATACCGGCAAGCGTCCGGCAGTGGTCTTGCGTAATCACAAATGCCGCATCGAGTTTTTCTTTTTCATACATTTCCAAATCGGAATGGTACATTTTCCAATCGGCAACATTCGGAATCGTACCTTCTTTCTTTTTCTGGTTGATGCAGTCAACCATTTTTTGCGTCCACAGGTCGGCAACGGCAACGATTTTTGCCCGTTCCTGCGGGACGTGTCCCATCAGTTGCCGGGCGCGGCCGCCGGTGCCGGTGAAGCCGACGATGATGCGGTCGTTAGCACCGACGTTCTTGCCTTGGGCGAGAACGCTGCGGGGAATCAGTGCCGGAACAGCAACGGTCAACGCTGTTGCTTGCAGTGTTTTTTTTACAAAACTGCGGCGGGAAACTGTCGGGTACATAATAAATTCAGGGTTGTTTGGTAAATAAGGGAACCGCCGCTGAAACGGCGGCTAAACGGTAAACTATCTATTCCGGTTTTTCAGAATTTCTGCCAGTACGTCCGGTTTGTTCGTCGTAATGCTTTCGATACCCCAATCGAGAAGTTGCTCCATTCTCGCCGGTTCGTCAACCGTCCACGCCCAAACGTGAATTCCCTCCGCCTGCAACTTCTTGATTAACTTTTCGGACAAAATGTTGTGAGCCAAATCAAGCATCGGGGTATCCAACTCCTTGCACTTTTTAATGAGAAATTCCGCCAATCGGTCAGCATTTTCCTCGACGGTTCCTTTGCCTTTCAGATTTTCACTGTACAGCCAGGCGACCGGCAGTTTCGGCTCAATCCGGCGGATGTCTTTCACCGCTTTTTCAGAAAATGAAATGACGGACGAAACATCCAGCATCTTTGCATTGTGAACGGCTTCAGCCACTTTGTCGGCAATGCCGTCCATTTTGATTTCGATGACCGGATAACATTCAGTTCCTTTCAGCACTTGCAGATATTCGTCCAGCGTCGGGACAACCGTTCCCTTAAACTGCTGTCCTTTCCACGCACCGGCATCCCGTTTGCGGAGTTCGGCAAAAGACAGCGAGGTAACCTTTTCGTCTTTGACGGTACCGGACAGCGTCCGGCTCGTTGTTCCGTCGTGGCACAGAAAGAGAACACCGTCTGTGGTGGTATAGACATCGCACTCCGCCCCGGTTGCACCGTCGGCGATTGCCTGTTTGTACGCCGGAATCGTATTTTCCGGTGCTTTGAACGAAGCCCCGCGGTGAGCAACGTTCATACGGATACGAATCGGCATATCTGCCGCAAAAGACGAGAGTGTTGAACCGAAAAACAACACGGTCAAAAGTAAAAAATGTTTCTGCATTGAACAAACAAGGTTAAAGGAAATGTTATCTTTTATTCCGTTTTGCCGACTTTCAAGTCGTGCAAAATCCGCGTTATCCGGTTTTGCTGCCGGGCGAGTTCGTCAACGTTCTGCGGCAGTGTTCCCCAATCAGGGTTCGGCTGCTGCCGCTTTTCCTCAATCTGTCTATCGTACCGTTCCGTTCGGTCATTGACCCGCTGCTGCATCGAACGAATCATTTTCAATTCCGAAAGAAGTTGAATCAGCGGTTCAACATCGTTCTTGCTGTTCGGGCTGCCGCCCGGTTTGTTTTTCTCCCGTTCCTGCCGTTTTTCTGCTTCTTTAATTGCCAACTGAACGGCTTCGAGCATTTCCTTCAACGCCGAAATGACCGCATCTTCGACATCAAGCGTATCTGTGTTGAGTTCCGTTTTTTCCAGCCGGTTCTTTGCATCTTCCATATCGAACCGGGCTTGAAGCAGGGATTCCGCCAATGCTTGGGCGGTACCGTCTTCACGCAGTAAAATCATTGCCGCATCCGCATCATCCATCACCGTTATTTGGTCGGCGGCGAGTTGACCGGACTGAATTTGACGCTGCCGCTTTGCGGTTTCGTCTTCCGCCTTGTCATTGCTTAACGTTTCCGTTTTGGTGCGGATTCCCTGTTCAACGGTCAACATTCGCTTGAACCGGGCTTCCAGTTTTTCCAGTGTTTGCAGAAGTTCCTCTTCCCGAAGTTGCCGCAGAATTTTTTCTAACTCCGCTTTGACCCGCTGCAATTCTGCGACTGCTTCCTCCTGTTCTTCCAATGCGCCGCTTTTTTCTGCCTTATTTAATTTTTCTTCCGCTTGTTTCATTCGCTGCAACGCCTTTTGCATCGCTTGCTGCGTCGGTGTATCGGCTTTTTGTTCCTCATTTTCGCCGCTCTTTTCTTCCTGTTTTTCTCCGTTTTTCTGCTGTTTATCCCCGTCTTTTTGTTCCCTGTCTTTTTGTTCCCCCTGTTTTTGCTCTCCTATTTTCCGCTCCTCCGTCTTTTGTTCCTCTGATTTCTGTTCCTCCGATTTCTGTTCTTCTTTATCCTGACTTTTTTCTCCTGACTCCTGATTCTTCTTTTCCGAATTTTCACTCCTCGCAATCTTGTCCCGCAGCGTTTCGGCGTTCTTTCTTACATCTTTTTGTTCTTTTTCGAGCGGCGTAATTTTCTTTTCATCTTCCTGCGTTGTTTTTGTTTTCAGATTCTTTTCCTGATGAATGATTTCTTCAAGATTACGCAGAAATTCCTTGATTTGTTCTTTATCTGCTGTCCGTTTTTGTTCCCGGTCAGCATTTTCCCAAAGTTTGAGCAGTTCCAACAGGTCTTTCTCGACGCTTTCCTGTCCTGTCAGTGCATCGGTAAATTGCTTGCGTTCCAAAATGCCGGTGATTTGTCCGAGACGCAGCGTAACGAGTTTCTCTTTGCCGGCTTGCAGCACTTTTTTCAACAGTACCGCCTGCGGCGGATTGGACGAAGCAGTTGCTTCGGACATCCGAAACAGAATTTGTTCCAACTGCGAATAACGGTCGGCAAGAACTTTCTGTTTATCCGAAAGTTCTTGCGCCGTCAGCGTTATGCAAACGCAAACGAATAAAAAGCACAGGGAAAACCGCCGGACGAGCCGGCGGACTAAACGGGCTTGGGAAAACATCATTTCACTCCGAACGTATGAATCGTTGTGCTGCGGAACACTTCGCCCGGCTTTAACACCGTACTGGGAAACTTTGGTTCGTTCGGCGAATTCGGGAAGTGATTCGTCTCTAAACAGAACGCACTGTGCTTCGTGTATTTCACGCCGAACGCACTCGTTGAACCGTCAAGGAAATTGCCGGAATAAAACTGCACGCCCGGCTCCGTGGTGTCAATCCGCATCGTCCGTCCGCTTACCGGTTCAAAGACCTCGGCACAAAACGTTAACTGATTCGGCTTCTTCTGATTCAATATAAAGCAATGGTCGTATCCGCCGGCAAACTGTTTGCCTTCAACTTGGGCAATCCGTTCGCCAATTTGGTGTGTTTGCCGAAAATCCAGCGGCGTTCCTTCAACGTTCTTGATTTCACCTGTCGGAATTAACGTATCGTCAGTCGGCAGAAATTTATCCGCATTGAGTTGCAAGGTGTGTCCGTGGTTCGTTGCTATTTCGCCTTTGTTATAACCGGCAAGATTCCAGAACGTATGATTCGTCAGGTTCAGGACCGTTGTTTTGTCCGTCGATGCGGTATAATCCATCGTCCAGCGGTTTTTATTGTCGAGTTTGTAAATCACTTTCACGTCCAGTTTGCCCGGATAACCCTGTTCGCCGTCTTGGGCCGTGTAAGTTAATTCCAGTCCGACATAACCGCGACCTTTCAATTCTTTGACGTTCCAGACGACGGTATCGAAACCCTTAACGCCGCCGTGCAGCGAGTTCTGACCGTTGTTAACCGGCAGCGAGTATTCTTTGCCGTCGAGTGTGAATTTTCCTTTGGCAATCCGATTGGCATAACGACCGACCAGCGAACCGAAAAAGGGACGTTTTGTTTCGTACTGCGAAAGTTCCTCATAGTTAGCGGAGATGTTCGCAACTTTGCCGGTCTTGTCGGGAACGTTGAACGTGTAAATCACGCCGCCGTAGGACAGTACCTCAACGGATACGCCGCTGCCGTTGTCGAGTTTGTACTTGTCAACGGCTTTACCGTCGGCAGTTTTGCTGAATTCGGTTTTTTCGATGGTCATCTTGTTGAATACTCCTTGCGGTTGGGTGCGGCGGAACCGCTGAAACAGTTGGGCAGATGCCGTTTCGTTCAGAAACATCAAGCAAACGGCAAATAATACCAGTAAGACGGTTGTTTTTTTCATAACAATCTATTGGGGTTAAGGAAACGAGACACGGTTAGCGACGGGACTCGTCCCGCACCTCCCCGATTTTATCAAACCGGAAACCGAAAAACAACCCGTGCGAAAATTATTTACAAAACAGCCCCGTCAGGTGATAAAACACCGGAGCGGCAAAGCACAGCGAATCAAGCCGGTCGAGCAGTCCGCTGTGTCCTTGAATCAGGGAACCGTAACCGCTCACGCCGCGGTCGCGTTTGATCGCCGACATTGTCATACTGCCCAGGAATCCCATCAGCGATGTAACGAACGCAATTAAGCCGGGCTGCCACCACTTAGGAAACGGCGTAAAATACCAAAGCGAAACGCCGAGCAGTGCCGTCGTAATTGCTCCGCCGAGGACACCTTCCCACGTTTTATTTGAGTTGATGCTTGCCGCAATAACATACCGCCGGGACACCTGCGACCATAGATACTGAAACACGCCGCTCAGTTGCGTCAACAAAATAAAAAAGAACAGCAGCCGAAAATGCTGCCCGCTTACTATCGGCAAATACGGCAGGCGTTCCGGTGCTGCCGTTTCTGACAGCGGACTTTCCGGCGAAGTGATTGTTTCCAGTACCGCCGTCTCAAATCCTTTGTCCAGCACGGTTTCCGTCCGCGATACCGGACGGTAGCCGTCAAACGTTGACCGGGCAGCCGCCGGTTCATCGGGAACCGCCGGACGGACAGGCAGTTCCATTGTCAACAATGCCGGCGCATAACTCAACGAATAAACGCAAATGATGAGACCGAGTTGCAGTTTCGCAATCCGTTCCAAAAAACGTTTAGAATCGCCTGCTGCTGCCATAATACCGGGAAGAAACAGGAAAACGACTCCCGGCAAGAGAACAGAAAACGTCTGATATGGTAAAAAACCGGTGTAAGATTGAAACCATTCCGGGTTGATACCGACGAGGACAAATTGCAGCGGCGTGAAGAACAAATACACGCCGAAGAGCGTTTGATGGTCGGCAGGGCTTTTCGGCGTTAACGTGATGTATTCCCGAAGAACCGCCATTGAAAGAATACAGAAGAACAGCAGCGTAATGACCGGACCGCAGATAAAGACGCAGGCGAGCAGCCCGAACAACAGCCACCAAGCCCGGATGCGGGTTCGGAATGTGTCCAGCACTGCCGGGTCAACACCGTAGTCGATGTAGCGGCGAAGTACGAACACGGCAACCGTTGCAGCGATTAACAACAGGAGAACACCGAAAAATAAACAACCGGTCAGGATGTCCACTTAATTGACAATGGAGAATGGAGAACGGAGAATAGAAAACAGTCCTTATATTCATCCATTATTATCTATTATACTTTGTTTACCGTCAAGCATCGCGAAATTTGGACGGTATTTGCACCGGCAAAACTGAATCTCTTCTTTGAGGTTCTCGGCAAGCGTCCCGACGGCTTTCACGAAATCGTCTCTGTTGCGGTACCGGTGCGGCTGTTCGACACATTAACGTTTCGGGAAAGTGATACGATTCGTTTAACCGTTCACGGCGGCGGGACGGATATTCCAACTGATGAACGGAACATCGTTGTCAAAGCGTTACGGAAAATTCAAGATGCCGCGGGGTATTCCGGCGGGGCAGCAATTCGACTATTTAAGAGGATTCCGAGTCAGGCAGGATTGGGCGGCGGTTCCAGTGATGCGGCAGCGGCGTTGCAACTTGCCCGGCGGGCGTGGAAATTGAAAATAACCGATGACGAATTATGCCGTATTGCTGCCGATGTCGGCAGTGATTGTCCGCTCTTCTTTTACAATACCGCAACATCAGGCACCGGTCGCGGCGAAATCATACAACCTCTAAAACTGTTGAACCGGCAACTGCATTTCGTTATTGTTAAACCGCCGGAGGGATTGTCAACGGCAGAAGTGTATAAGAACTGTATGCTGCTGCACGGCGGACAATTCCGGTCTGCCGAAAAATTCTTAACCGAATGGAACAGCGGCAATGTTGAACGCATTGGTAATGCGCTGTTTAACCGGTTGGAAGTACCGGCACGCCATCTTTGGCACAGGTTTGACGAAGTCCGGGCAATGTTTGACGGTTTAGATTGTCTTGCGGTTCAGATGAGCGGTTCCGGCACTGCCTTTTTCGGCTTGTGCCGAAGTAAGCGGCACGCCCGATTCGTTGTCAAAGAGTTGCGCAGACGCAGCAAAAGCAAGGATTTTATTGCGGCAGTTGAGTCCGTTCCTTGAAAAAACAGCAGTTTCGGATATAATGCCGCTATGCAGCGTGAACGAATCGAAAAAAGACAGCAACTCATCAGGAATGTCAACCTAAACTATGATGCCGACCTGCCGATTGTTCAGCGGCGGGAGGAAATTCTTGACTTTATCCGCAAACATCAGACTGTTATCGTTTGCGGTGAAACCGGCAGCGGAAAATCAACGCAACTGCCGAAATTCTGTCTCGAACTTGGTCGCGGAATTCACGGAATCATCGGACATACGCAGCCCCGCCGGATTGCCGCCCGAACTATTGCCCAGCGGATTGCCGATGAACTACAAACTCCGCTGGGAACCGTTGCCGGTTACAAAGTCCGATTTGAGGAAAAACTCAATCGGGATACGCCGCTCAAAATAATGACCGACGGTATTCTGCTTGCCGAAACGCAGTCGGATAAAACATTTCGGCAGTACGATACGCTTATTATTGACGAAGCACACGAAAGAACGCTCAACATTGATTTTCTTTTGGGTATGCTGAAACGGATTTTGCCGCAGCGTCCCGATTTGAAACTCATTATCACTTCGGCGACGCTTGACGCGAAACGATTTTCGGAACATTTTGACAACGTCCCGATAATCGAAGTGAGCGGTCGGTCATATCCGATTGAGATACTCTACCGCGACCCCGTTAGCCAAGGGGACTTATCCCCCGATAATGAACCGCCGGATGAGGACGACATACTGCTTGACACTGTCCGCGATGTTCTGTCGATGGGCGGCGGCGATGTACTCGTGTTTTTGCCGACCGAACGGGATATACAGGATGCAAAAAAAATGTTGACCGTGGGACAAGTCCCGCCGCTGATAAATTGCGATATTCTCCCGCTTTTTTCCCGGCTGCCCGCTGCGGAGCAACAAAAGGTTTTTCAACTGTCCCAGTACC
>JAISJZ010000076.1 GCA_031261125.1 Planctomycetaceae bacterium
ATCCTTTTTCGGAGTTTCCGGCGCAAGGTACCGAACACAGCGGCCGCCGGCAATGCGGTAAGAACCGGCACCATATCCGGCAATTCGCAGCGCATCACCCGGCTTCGGTTCCGACGAAGATACCGGAAGACGCGGCACCGATTGCGGCGGATGAGAGATAACAATAAGCGTCAAATCCCAAAGTGTATCGGCTTGAATTACAGCACCATAAGACGAAAATCCGTTCGGAAAATGGATATGTACCAATCCTTCTGTCTTGTCGGTAACGTGCCAGTTGGACAAAATCAATCCGTATTCACCGTAATTGCCGATGTACGAGCCGCTGCCGAGGGACTGCCCGTGCTTATCGAATGCGACGACCCGGACAACGTTCGGCAAGGGGGAGTTGAGAACGGAGAACGGAGGACTGGATTCGGTTTGTACAGATTGTTCCGGCTCTTTGTACGGCGATGCTTGTTTTGGAGCAGCGGGGGCGGGAATAGGTGCCGGGGGAACGGGAGACGGGGAAACGGAAAACGCCGGACGGCTGTTCCGCCGCGGAATACCGAAGTCATCGCAAAGGACGAACCCGGAATATATGCAGAAGAACAGGACAACAAAACAGAACCGGCGGTAATGAATAAGCGGGGAATTCATACGCCGTCAACATCGGCAAAGCGTTCAACGGCGGTCGATAAATACTTGCGGCGTTGTTTTGACCGGAGAATTTCACAAAGACAGAACAGCCGGTATAATCGGGGGGCGGTACTGGGGCTAACGCATCCAAATATGTTTTATAGCGTTATTTCTTTCTTTTTTATCCATTGCGAGTTGAAACATCAGCGTTGGAATCGTCTTCTTGCCCTTGACCGGTTTCAAGATGGCTAATGCCAAACGCCGCAGCATCGACAAATTCTCCGCTCTATGATCACGCCGAGTCCGCAATCGCTATATTCACCGCCGGCTTTGGCAATACACGAGTATCCTATTCGTCCGGCATTGCACTCTTACCCCGTTCCCGCTTCGTAAGGTCCGCCACCTTGCACTCCAACCAACAGTGTGTTTTGTCTTCGTTACATATCTTGATGAACGCCCCGGCGGCGGTGAATTCCGTATCGTCTTTCGCTTCTTGAAACTCTTTGTGGACGGCGACGTTGTTATGCAACTTGCTTGCAACTTCATCGGACAACGACGCAACTAAATTACTGACGGTCTGATGCGAGACAGTGATGTAGCCGAATTCTTTGAGTTGAAATGTTGCCGCTTCAAACGAACTCTTTGCTGCGGCAAACTCAATCAGACGGCGTGCGCCGCAGGTATAGTCCTTGTCGAGAACGTGTCCGCATTGGGCGTTATCGCCGGCGGTATCGAGGTCGGAGAGGAGGGCTTGGAATTTTTCAAGAAGCAGGGCTTCAGTGTCGTTGCGGGGGGGGGTGATGGCATTCATTGAACTTCCTTGTCAAAAGGGTTTTACCCCGTTATAATATGCCTTGACAAATTTTTATGCTCCCCGCGGAGCCGCTGATTTTTTCCCTGCCCTGTACAAAATGAAAAATTCCGTTATAATGCGACAACCCTATTGAATAAATTATTATTGATTACCAACCCTTTCTACGATGCCAACCACTGTCGATAAGAAGTTCCTCGATTGGGCAATCGCCGGTTCCGACCCGAAAGATGCCGCCTCTGCCAAAAAAGCCGCCGTTCTCCGCCGCGAAACCGTCGAAAAACCGACGATTTTTATCGGAATGGGAACCTGCGGACTCGGTGCCGGTGCTGCTTTTACGCTTGCTGAAATCAAGAAGTACCTCGCCGATAAGAAAATTGACGCGGACCTCATCGAAGTCGGCTGCATCGGACTGTGCGTCGTTGAACCCCTTGTTGACGTTCAACTGCCGGGAAAAGCCCGCTTGATGTTCCAGCAGGTTACCCAAGACAAAGTCGTCAAGGTCCTTGATGCCGTTTTTGCCGGCGACATTACTCCTGTTAAGGACTTGATTCTCGGTCAATTCAACACCGCCGGGGAAAAACCGTGGGACGGCGCGGCTGCCAAAGACAAACATCCGTTCTTCGCTCCGCAAAAACGCTGGGTACTGCAAAACTGCGGTGTTATCGAACCGACCTCGCTGGAAGAATACCTCGCTTGGGGCGGTTATCAGGGATTGTACAAAGTTCTCATCGGTACCGGAAAACCGCTCACGCCGGAAGAAGTTGCCGACGAAGTTGACCTGTCCGGTCTCCGCGGACGCGGCGGCGGCGGTTTCCCTACGGGACGAAAGTGGAAATTCGCCCAAGTTCAGCAGGACAAACAGCGGTACCTCGTCTGCAATGCCGATGAAGGCGACCCCGGAGCGTTTATGGACCGCGCCGTTATCGAAGGCGACCCGCACCGCCTCCTCGAAGGTATGGCGATCGCCGCCTATGCGATTGGGGCGAACAAAGCATATGTGTACATCCGGGCGGAATACCCGCTGGCTATTCAACGCCTCGAAGTGGCGATTGCCGATGCGAAAGTAAACGGACTGCTCGGCGATAAAATCCTTGGAACGAACTTTTCGCTGGAAATGGTGATTAAAAAAGGTGCCGGCGCGTTCGTCTGCGGCGAAGAAACGGCTTTGATTCACAGCATCGAAGGCAAGCGCGGTATGCCGCGTCCCCGCCCGCCGTTCCCCGCCGTTTCCGGTTTGTTCGGACATCCGACAATTATCAACAACGTAGAAACGCTTGCTAACGTTCCTGCTATTTTGAAGAACGGCAGCAGTTGGTTCAACGCCGTCGGTACCGGCACGAAAGGCAAAAACGACGGCAGTAAGGGAACGAAAGTGTTTGCCCTTTCCGGCAAGGTTTCCCGGACGGGTTTAGTCGAAGTCGAAATGGGAACATCGCTCAAACAAGTGGTATTTGAAATCGGCGGCGGCATTGCAAATGGCAAAAAGTACAAAGCGGTGCAAATCGGCGGTCCGTCCGGCGGATGTATTCCCGAAACGGGAGTAGATATCGAAATTGACTACGAGACCCTGAAAACGGTCGGCGCAATGATGGGTTCCGGCGGTCTGGTCGTAATGGACGAAGACAACTGTATGGTCGATGTCGCCAAGTTTTTTATGGACTTTATTCAGCGGGAAAGTTGCGGCAAGTGCGTTCCGTGCCGCGAAGGAACCCGCCGGATGCTCGAAACCTTGCAGCAGATCACGCATGGAAGACGCGGCGAATCGGACAAACAAACGTTGGAGCGGTTCCAAAGCATTGTGTATCTGGAACAACTCGCCGAAATCATCCGCGATACATCACTTTGCGGTTTGGGACAGACGGCACCGAATCCGGTATTGTCAACGCTTCGGTGGTTCCGTAATGAGTATGAGGCGCACGTCTATGACAGGAAATGTCCGGCAAAGGCGTGTGTTGACTTGATTCGCTACGAAATCACGGACAAATGTACGGGTTGTACGCTTTGTGCGAAGAAATGTCCGGTTCAGGCGATTACCGGAACAGTCAAGAATAAGCACGAGATTAACAAGGACACCTGTATCGGTTGCGGTGCGTGTGCCGATAATTGCCGCTTCAATGCGATTATCAAGGTGTAAATTGCCCTTGCCGTAATTCTCTAAAAACGTTAGTTTCCGTTGAGAGAATTATCGGCAGGAGAAAAGCAATGAACGGCGGAAAACGGAAATACTTATTCGTGATAGTGTTTTTTACACTTTTCACTCTCGATTTTTCGCTTGTTTATAATCCCGCTCCAAGGAGACCGGGACTGAATAGTGTGTTGTTCGCCCAAGAGGCGACAATGAACAACTATAATCCCCGCAAACCGGGCGGACGGTATGCTGAACGTACCGAACCGCACTTCTGGCAGCCGGATATGCACGACTCGAACAACGCCGCCGTCAACCGGTCGAGCGATTTAGAATTCAAACCGTCGCAGTTGCCGATTGACCCGCCGGTTGCCGAACCGGAAAAATACGAAGGTGATATGACATTGCAGGTTCCGAAAGAAATCCTGCCCGGTGTTGATTTTCTTCGGCAGCCCGGCGGACTCGTTTCGACGCTGCAAATTATGGTCATTCTCACGGTGCTGACCCTTGCCCCGTCGATAATGATTATGACAACGTCCTTCGTCCGCATTATGACTGTTCTTGCGGTTCTCCGGCAGGCAATCGGAACGAATCAACTGCCGCCGAGCCAAGTGATTACCGCTCTGTCGCTGTTCTTAACGCTGTTGGTAATGATGCCGACGTGGTCGAAGGTCTATACCGAAAGCGTCCTGCCGTTTAGTGAAAAACGGATTGGACTCGAAACGGCGTGGAACAAGGGAGAAGCCCCAATTCGGGAATTTATGACAAATCAGATTATCCGATGCGGCAACGAAGGGAGCGTCCTGACGTTTATGTCGTACATCAAGGACTACAAGATGCCGGAGACAATGACGTGGCGGAACGTTCCGTGGCGTGCGCTGCTTCCGGCATATATGATTAGTGAATTGAAAACGTCGTTCCTTATCGGCTTTCAGATTTATTTGCCGTTTTTGGTTCTCGATATGGTAATTGCGTCGGTAATGGTGTCAATGGGTATGATGATGCTGCCGCCGGTGATTATATCGCTGCCGTTCAAACTGATGCTGTTTGTGTTGATGGACGGTTGGGAACTCGTCGTGGTAATGCTGCTTGACAGTTTTGAAATCACCGGTTTTCTGCCGTTCGGCAGTTAAGGGTACTTCTAAAAACGATTTTCATTCAAAAAGCAGATATACTCTGTCCGGTTACAAATTGTTGCTTTTTGTCGTCAGAATTTAACAATTCGCGGCGGGGTAAAGTATAGCGATTTAATGCCAAATGGACTTCTGCATAATCCCCGACAAATTTCCAACAAAATTCATTTTTTGGGAAAATTTGTTATTGACATTTGCCGAAAGTGCGTTATTATGTGAGTTATGATTTATGAGTTTGGTTTTTCAGTTTTTAGCCCCCGCGCCAACGGTGCGGTACAACCAAGGAGATTTTGCTATGAAAAAGACAGTGATTTCCCGCAGTACTTCTTTCCAAACCGTCGCCTCTTCCGGTGTTAATATAGGCAATCCAGACAAAATAGGGGGGGGGTAAATCGTCATAGCCGCAGGTGTCAACCCGCCAAACATGCTTTTACTCTCGTTGAGCTTCTTGTTGTTATTGCAATCATCGGCGTATTGATTGCTCTTCTGCTCCCTGCTGTTCAAGCCGCCCGTGAGGCGGCAAGACGAATGCAGTGTACCAATCATCTGAAACAAGACGGTCTTGCCGTTCACAATTTCGAGAACGTGAATGGACGTATTCCCAACACCATCTGTGACCC
>JAISJZ010000103.1 GCA_031261125.1 Planctomycetaceae bacterium
CAGCGAAACCGTCGTTGCCGATACCGATGAAATGTTGACAATGCAAGCGGAAAAATCGGCATTCCCTTGTTTTGATTCCGTCATCCAGCGTGCCGCTTCTTGGGTCAGAAAAAAGGGACCCTGCAAGTTGATTTTCATCAGCCAATCGTAATTCTCTTCGGTCATTGTCAGCAAATCATCGCGGACTTTCGCCCCGACTCCGGCGTTGTTGACCAGCACGTTCATAGACGGAAAATCGGAACGAACCGCTTGAAGCAGATTATCCCGGTCGGTTTTCTCTCCGACGTTGCAGCGGTAGTAGCGAATTTGCTGTCCGCTTGCGGCTTGACGCTGTAATTCGTTCAACGGTTCGGCAACAAATTCCGGTTCCCGTGTTCCGCACAAGGCAAGCGAAAATCCTTCGTTCAGCAGCGATTGGGAGATTCCCAAACCGATACCGCGTAATCCTCCGGTGATAAAAGCGGTCTTCATTGGGCAGTTGATAGCGGGCAATTAGCAGTGAGCAGTCATTATCCATTGTTTATTGTCCGCTGTCAATTAGGAAAAATACATAATTTGCGGCATAAATATCGGTTTTGCGGTTTTCTTGTCATTTGACGAATTCAACCATTATAATAACCGATAACGACAAAGGGATTTTGTTAATTCACAACGAAAGCCGTACCGCGATGTCCACGTTTAAGACCGTTCAACGGACAGGAAAAATAATGCGAACGCTGTTTTTCCTCCTTGTTATTTTCTCGCTTCTTGCCGCCGGCGGATATGTCGGCTGGAAACGGTTGCAGCAAGTATCCGTTAAATTTGAACCGCAATTTGCCGTAGTAAAAAAGGAGACATTCATTCACGAAATCCTTGAACGCGGCAGCGTTGACAGTGCCAGCAATGTCGAAATCCGGTGTCAAGCCGAAAGTGCCGGCGGACTAACGATTATTTCTGTCGTGCCGGAAGGCACCGTTGTTAAAAAAGGCGATTTGCTCGTCGAACTCGATTCCTCATCGCTGCGGGAAAATGTAACAAAACAGCGCATTGCCGTTCTCGCCAGTCAGTCAACGTCCGCTCAATCCAAAGCCGATTTGGAAACGGCCAAACTCACATTGCTGGAATATATCGAAGGCAAATTTGAAGAGGAAAACAAAACAATTCAGAACGATATATTTTCCGCCAAGGAAACGGTACGGACGCAGGAAGAAAATCTTTCGTATTACAAACGTCTGCTTGAACGCGGTTATGTGACTGATTCGCGGGTCGAAGCAGACCTGATTGAGTTGGACAAAGCCCGAAAGAACGAGGAAATCGCCCGGTTGAAGTTGAAGGTGCTGAATGAGTACACATCGCGCAAAAATGTGCTGCAATACAAAGCAACGATTGCAACAAAAGAGGCGAAAGTTGCATCGGACTTGGAAAGTTTGAAACTGGACGAAGAACGTCTCAAACATTTGGAATCCCAGTTGGAAAATTGCCGGATTCTTGCACCGCAGGACGGACAAGTGGTCTATTATCTTCCCCGCTGGGGCGGCGATGAGGACTTGATTAAAGAAGGTAAAAAGGTCTTTGAGCGGCAAGTTCTGCTCCGCCTCCCCGACCCGACACAGATGCAGGTGAAGGGATTGGTCAACGAAGCGAACATTCGTCTTGTGAAAGTCGGACAAACGGCAACGATTCGCTTGGAAGCATTTCCGAACCGGGAGTTCAGCGGAATCGTCAAAATTGTGAACGACTACCCGGAACCGGGAAACTTCTTCGGCAATTCGATGTCGAAAGAATATATGACGACGATAACGATTTTAGATGTCCCCGAAGGAATTAAACCGGGTTTGACGGCAGAAGCACGGATAACGGTCAACCAGATTCCTGATGCACTGACGATACCGGTTCAAGCGGTGTTCACGCACGGCAGCAAGGCGTATGCGTTGACGTTCAAAAGCGGCAAATGGGATAAAGCCGAAGTGAAGACGGGGGCATCCAATGATAAGGAAGTAGTCATTCTCGAAGGATTGAAAGAGGGTGATTCAGTGGTTCTCGGTGCGTGGGCGCATCGAAGTGAAGTAACTTTGCCGAAATTAGCACCGGAAGAAGAAGCGAAGGAGAGAGAAAAAGGGGAACGGGGACGGGGCAAGCCGGAGGACGAGAAAAAAGACGGCGAGAAGCCGGCGGAGAAACCTGCCGATGCTAAACCCGCCGAAAAACCGGCGGCTATTCCCACTCAATCGTCGCCGGCGGCTTGGAACTGATGTCATACACGACCCTGTTCACGCCTTTTACTTCGTTGATAATCCGTGTTGATATTCCGCTTAACAATTCCTTCGGCAAGTACGACCAGTCCGCCGTCATAAAGTCGTCCGTCTCTACACAGCGGACAGCAACAGCATCGTCATACGTCCGGCAGTCGCCCATCACGCCGACGCTTTTCACCGGAAGAAGCACCGCAAACACCTGCGAGCATTTCCGGTACCAGCCGAACTTGCGGATTTCTTCGAGAACGATTGCATCCGCTTTCTGCAACTTCGCTACCCGTTCCTGCGTTACTTCGCCGAGAACACGAACCCCCAAACCGGGACCCGGAAACGGGTGCCGCCAAACGAAATCTTCCGGCAGCCCCAATTCGATGCCCAGTTGCCTCACTTCGTCTTTGAATAATTCCCGCAGCGGTTCGACTAACTCGAAGCCGAGTTTTTCCGGCAGCCCGCCGACGTTGTGATGCAACTTTATTGAAGCCGCCTGCTTGCCGTGTTTGTGAATCGTCGAACCGCTCTCAATTACGTCCGGGTAAATCGTTCCCTGTGCCAAAAATTTCGCACCGCCGTACTCTTTTGCCGCCTGCGAAAATACGTCGATAAAGTAATGTCCGATGATTTTCCGTTTTTCTTGCGGTTCGGTAATTCCTTTTAACCGTTCAAAGAAACCGCCGGAAGCGTCAATCACTTTGAAATTTGCGTTAAAGTGATTACCGAAAGCGTTCTGCACTTCATCTGCCTCGTTCAGGCGGAGCAAACCGTTGTCAACCATAATGCACTTCAACTGTTTGCCGACCGCTTTGGAAAGAATGGCGGCAACGACTGCCGAGTCCACGCCGCCGGACAAACCGCAAATCACGGTTTCACTGCCGATTTTTTCTTTTGCTTGTTGAATTGCGAGCGGGGCGTAATTTTTCATTGTCCAATCGCACCAGCAGCCGCAAATGTCTTTCACGAAGTTCTGAAATACTTGCTTGCCGAATTCGCTGTGAACGACTTCCGGGTGATACTGCACGCCGTAAATCGGTTTTGCCCGGTGTTTCATTGCACCAATCGGACTGGACGGCGACGTTGCCAACAACTCGAAGTCCGGCGGCAGTTCAACAACGTGGTCGGCGTGCGACATCCAAACCTGCTGCGCCGCCGGAATATCGGCAAATAAATTATCAGCAGCGGAACTTGTTCCGCCCGTTGCTAACATTACTCTGCCGTATTCGGCTTTCGGTGCCGGTGCTACGGTTCCGCCGAACAACTTCGCCGTGATTTGCATCCCGTAGCATATTCCGAGAACAGGAACACCCAAATCGAAAATCGCCCTGTCGGGAACACGGGCATCGTCCCAATAGACGCTGGACGGACCGCCGGAGAGAATGATTCCTTTAAGAGAGCCGCCGGCAGTGTCGGCGATTTCCCCGGCAGTAATATCGTAAGAAACAACTTGCGAATACACGCCTGCTTCCCTGACGCGGCGGGCAACAAGTTGCAGATATTGCGTTCCAAAGTCCAGAATGAGTATCGTTTCGTTACGCGGATTCATAGCGGAATGTGTTCGTCCGTATCTTGCAGACGGACTATATGAAAATGACATTATATCCGATTTACACCGTTTGCGAATAGGTTCTTTTCGATAGATACCGGAAGTGTTATACTGCCTGTTTCGATGTCTGACCGAACATTTGAAGAAATCACCGCCGTTTTAGAATCACGGGTCAACCTTGAACGTCAACGAAGTTTTTCACTTGACGGAATGGAAGCCCGACTGGGGGAACTGCGCATCCTTCTCAAAAAACTCGAACACCCTGAAATGCGGTACCGCGCCGTTCACGTTGCCGGCACCAAAGGCAAAGGTTCGACCTGTATATTACTCGAATCCGTTCTGCGGGAACACGGCTTAACCGTCGGCAGATATTCTTCGCCGCACCTCTACACTGTGCGGGAGCGGTTCACCATCAACGGCGAAATATGCAGCATTGATGATTTTACCGAGGGAATGGGAGAATTGTGCGAAGAAATTCAGCGTCTTGCCCCGGTGTTGTTTCCGCAGTTAACATACTTCGAGTTGACCACACTTTTCGCCTTTCGGTACTTTGCTGAAAAGAATATTGACATCGCCGTTTTAGAAACCGGAATGGGCGGACGGCTGGACGCGACGAACGTTTGCCGACCGGAATTGACGCTTATCACGAGTATCAGTTTCGACCACATCGAACAACTCGGACCAACGCTCACCGATATTGCTGCCGAAAAGGGCGGAATCATTAAAGAAGGCGTGCCATTTTTGTCAACGGTTTGCCGTCCTGAAGTGCAGGACGTTCTGCGGAACATTGCAAAACAGAGAAATGCTCCGGCGTATTTTCTCGGCGAAGCGTTCACGGTTCATTTGGAACCGCTGAACGACGAAGACAATCTTTCTGAAAATCCGGCGTTCCGGTATCAGACGTTCTCTGATTATTTTCCGATTGAATACAGGGCGGAACAACTGCGGCTGACTATGCCGGGTTTTCATCAAATCCGTAATGCGTCGCTTGCCGCTGCTGCCGCCGTACTCCTTCTGAAACAAACGGAAACGCAAAAACTGCGGAGCGGTTTGCTCAAAGGAACCCTGCCGGCGAGGGTCGAAATCTTTCCGCCGGCGGACAACAAGCCGGCGGTTATCTTCGACGGTTCGCACAACCGGTCGTCAGTTCGGGCATTGCTCAAAACGGTACATCAGAAATTTCCGAACGCCCGAATCTTTATGGTGTTCGGCATTTCGCTCGGTAAAGATGCCGAAGGAATGTTAACCGACTTGCTTGTATCCTGTACCCGGCTCGTGCTGACGCAGTATTCGGACAATCCGCGGGCGTTTCCGCCGCCGGGATTGAAAACTATTGTTAGTTCGCTGCCGGATGCGCCGCAAAATCTGAAAAACGAATTTTGTATGTTGGCAACAGAAAACGGTGAGAACAAAATTATGGAGGATTCCGTGTTCCTCGGCGGGGCGTTTATTGCTCCGCTGTATGCCGAACGGGTTCAAAGTACCGCAGCGGTTTCATCAAACAATATACAGGTCGAAGTGATAGATGACTGCCGGAACGCATTACTGTCCTGTTTGAAAGCAGCATCGCCGGACGATGTAATTTGCGTTGCCGGTTCGCTGTTCCTTGCCGCCGAATTGCGGAAATACTATTCCTGCCTCCGATGAATTCCTTCCGTTTTTTTCTCGTTTGTTTCACTGTGTTATGCAGTACCGGTTGTACGGAAAAACCGAAGGTCCAGCCGATAGACAACATTACACAACTCGAAGAATACCGGCAACTCGGACTGATACCGGAACAGATTGACCGCATCTATTGCAGCGGCGGAAC
>JAISJZ010000109.1 GCA_031261125.1 Planctomycetaceae bacterium
ATTGCGGGTATGTCGTTTGACGAGAACGTAACCGAGCAGGCGGCAGCGGCGGGTGTTGCGGTGCTGGAGCGGAAGGACAAGGAAGTGGAATCAACGGCAGCAAATCTGAAAGCGTATTAGATTCACGAGCGGGAAACGGCGTTTCCCGCTTTTTTGTGTGCAGTATTCCTACGCTTTCCAAAGCCCGTGCAGGTTGCAGTATTCCCTCGCGGACACCGGCACGTCCGGCTCAACCGTGAAGACCGCCTTCGGTTCACCGCCCGGTTTGAGTTGAACCCGTTGAATCTTTTCGCCCTGTCGGACTTCAATCCAGGCGATGTGGTGTTCTGCCGTCATCGGATGCTCAACGGAACCGACAACGACCGTTGCCGTACTGCCGTTCACCGTGATAACCGGCGTGTGTTTTTCTTTGGAAGCGTCAACGGTGTTTTCGGTTTGCAGTTGCATTGGTTCACCGCAACAAACGAGTTTTCCGCCGGCACCGGTCAGCACTTCGACGATGTTGCCGCAGTGCTTACAAACGTACACTTCATAAATCGTTGTCATTGGATAGCAGGGTTAGTGATTGACAATAAGTCATTAACAAAGGACAATTATCTATTGTCCATTATCCGTTATTCCTTATCAATTCCCCTCTGCTTTTATGCGTTTAGTTATTTCCGGTGCTGCCGGTCGAATGGGACAGCGTCTCATTGCCCTTGCCGGTGCCGATGAGACATTAGAGGTCGCTGCCGCTCTCGAAGCGGCAAACCACCCGAAAATCGGAACCGACGCGGGTGAAATTGCCGGTATCGGCAAAATCGGTGTCCCGCTCACTGCCGGACTTGAGCGCAAAGCCGACGCGGTGATTGATTTTTCTTCGCCGAAAGCAACGGAAAAAATCGTTGCAGAATGTGTTGCGTTCAAGATGCCGCTCGTGTTTGCCACAACAGGTATTTCCGCGGAGCAGCGTTCGTTAATCAAGGAAGCGGCAGCGCATATTCCGGTGCTGTTTTCGCCGAGTATGAGTATGACCGTCAATCTGGCGATGAAACTGTGCGAAACGGCAGCGAAAACGTTGAAGAACAAAGATGCGGACGTGGAAATTATTGAAAAGCATCACCGGTTCAAAGTTGACGCACCGAGCGGTACGGCACTGAAATTCGGACAAATGATTGCCGATGAGATGGGGTTAGACAAACAGCAGTACGGACGGGAAGGCGTTCTCGGTCAGCGTCCGCGGCAAGAAATCGGTTTTCATTCCGTCCGTATCGGGGACAATCCGGGCGAACATACGATTCTTTTCGGTTTGCTCGGTGAAACACTGGAAATAACAGTGAAAGCGTCGAACCGGGACTGTTATGCCGCCGGAGCGTTGGCGGCGGCAAAGTTTCTGTACGGCAAACCGGCGGGACTGTACGGAATGAACGACGTGTTGGGGCTGTAAATGCACTTGATATTAGCGAATCCCCGCGGGTTCTGCGCCGGCGTGAAAACGGCAATCAGCGCACTGAATACTGTCATTGAACGGTACGGTACGCCGGTCTATGTTTATCACGAAATCGTTCACAACACTTGGGTCGTGAGCGATTTTTGCCGCCGCGGCGTTGTGTTCGTCAATGCGATTGACGATGTTCCCGCCGGTTCCCGGTTGATGTTCTCCGCCCACGGTGTTTCACCGGAAATCCGCCGTACTGCCGCCGAACGCAACATCGAAACGGTTGACGCAACGTGTCCGCTTGTTGCCAAAGTTCACCGTGAAGTTATCCGCAATGCCAACGAAGGACGGAACATTGTTTTACTCGGACACCGCGGACACGATGAAATCATCGGCATAATGAGCGAAGCACCGGAGTACATCCGCATTGTTGAAACGGAAAGGGACATTGAAACACTGACGTTTGAAAAAGACGAACCGCTGGTGTTTCTGACGCAAACAACGTTGTCGGTGAGTGAAACAGAACAGATGCTTGCGAAGATTCGGCAGCGGTATCCGAACATTACCGGCGGTAAAACGGACATCTGTTATGCGACGCAGAACCGGCAGGATGCCGTGCGGGAATTGAGCAAAGATTGCGATGTGGTGCTTGTGGTCGGCAGCAGAACGAGTTCCAACAGCCGGCGGCTGGCGGAACAGGCGGAAAATTTCGGCATTTGTTCGTATCTTGTGGACGGTCCCGACGACATCACCGCGGGCTGGTTTTGCGGCAATGAAACGGTGTTAATTACAGCCGGGGCAAGCGCACCGGAGAACGTTGTTCAGTCCTGTGTTGCGGTTCTGAAAGAGCGGTTTAACGCCGTCGTCGAAGAAAAGACGGTACGGCAGGAAAATGTGGTGTTTCGGCTGCCGAAGTTGTAGTTTTGCCGCTAAACGAATAACGAACCGATTTGATACACCGCCGTTGCCAAAAGCATTGCCAAGACCGTTGTATAGACCGTTGCCGCCAGCATATACTTAACATAGCCCGTCTCCCGCCAAATCACGGCACACGTCGCCAAACACGGAGCGTAAATCATTACGAACAACAGCATTGCGAACGCTTTCACCGGCGACCAATTTTTTTCCGCTTGCAAACGCTCCGCCAATTTTTGTTCCGGTTCCTCTGTTTCGGCAGAGGACGAGTCCCCTTCGCCAACGTTTTCCCCGCGGTTAACACCGTTTTCTTCAATACCGTAAATGGTGGAGAGCGAACTGACAATCACTTCTTTTGCCGCAAAACCGCCGAGCAGCGCAATGTTGTCCCGCCAGTCAAAACCGGCAAAGAGCGACACGGGTTCCAACACCTTGCCGGCCATCGCCGCATACGAACCTTGCAGACGTTCCGTATCGCTTGCATCTGGATTCTCCGGCGACGGAAAATACATCAACGCCCAAAGCAAAACATTCACCGCCAAAATGAACGTTCCCGCTTTTTTGATGAACATCCAACTTTGCCGGCACGCGGTTGCAACCGTTTCAAATACGCCCGGCATCTGGTACGTCGGCAGTTCAATCAGCAGCGGCGTGGCATCGCCTTTTACTAATGTTCGACCGAGTACCGCCGCACAAACGAGGGCAATGAACCACGATACAAAAATAACAAACGCCATCATCAATCCTTGATACGCCGAAAAGAACGCCGCAATTAACAGCGCATAGACCGGCACTTTTGCGCCGCAGTTCATCAGCGGTATGACAAGAATCGTCAGTAAGCGTTCCTTCGGTTCCCGCATTGTTCTCGTTGCCATTATTGCCGGTACCGCACAGCCGCCGATGAGACCGCCGCCGAGTATCAGCGGCAGAACGCTTTGTCCGTGCAGTCCGAAGACCCGCATTAAACGGTCAAGGACAACGACCATTCTCGCCATATAACCGCTTTGATTCAGCAGCGAAACGAACAGAAAGATAAAGAAAATGACCGGTACGAACACCAGCACGCCGCCGACACCGCCGACAATGCCGTCGTAAATGAGCGACTTCCAAACACCGTCCGGCAATGCCAGCGTCTTATCTAACAACGCCGGAATCCAATCCGAAAAAACACTTTCCAGCAAACCGACAGGCGAAGTCCCAATAAAAGGAATCCATTCCCATTCGCCGGAGATGTTGAACGCCAACTGAAACGTGATAAACATCACAAGGGCAACGGCGAACAGTCCCAGTACCGGACGGCAAACGATTCGGTCAATCGCATCGGACTTCCTTTTCGGAATGATAACCCGTTCGGCAACACGGCTCGCAATTTCTTCCGCTTTTTGATTTCGGCACGCAGCAATCGTTTTGCGGGGCGATTCGTTGTTGTCTTTTTCATACTGTTCGATATGTTTCGTGCAGGCATCGAGCAGCGGTTCCCAGTTTCCTTCGTGAATATGATGCTGCACTATCCGCCGTGCTTCGCGGTCGTTTTCCAGCAGTTTCAGTGCCAGCCAGCGGGGTGAAAAATCCTGCGCCAGATATTCTTTCTGCGACAGCGTTGCCGTGATGTTTTCGATTAACGGTTCAAGATTGCCGTAGATAAGAGGACAGGGGCAGGGACAGGG
>JAISJZ010000172.1 GCA_031261125.1 Planctomycetaceae bacterium
GATATGACGGAGTTCTTTATCCCTAACGGAGGACTTGCTATGCTGCACAAGAAAAATATCATTCGCCGGATTGATTCGGTACTTGCCCCGGATATATCCCGCCGCAGCGTTCAATGGAAAACAGCGGTGTTGTTTCTCACCGCTGCGCTGCTCTTCACGGCAGCGGTATCACTGTTTGCACCGAAGATTCCGCTACCGGCGTTGGCACAGGAGAATTCAAACAAGCCAGTTTCACAGAAACCGGCTACGGGTGAAAAACATCAATCCGTCAAAGGAGTCATTAAGAACATCAGGCAAGAGCCCGTTGCCGGTGCAAAAGTGTTTGTCCAACTGTTCGTCAAAGGAACAAATGAAGACAAACTTTACAAGGAATATATTGAGACAACGCAAACCGGCGGTTCGTTTAATGTCGATGTGTCTGCCGAAGATGCTCAACGGAATGATTTGCTCATTCAAATTTCGGCGGCGCATCCTGATTACATTGCAACCGGTTTTACCCGAATGCTGCTGGCGGACTATCTGCAACAGTACAACGGTTTAACACAATCAGCGGCAACGCTTTTAGACAATACGAAAGTTTCCGGTACGGTGTTAATGCCTGACGGCAAGCCGGCGGACGGCGTGATAGTGTATGCGGTTTCGCCGGACGACGGCGGTTATATTCAAACGCTGACCCGCACCGGCAGCAGCGGAAAATTCACGGTCGGCACTGTTAACAGTAAGAACAACAGCAAACGGATGCTGTATATTCTGCCGGACAACGCCGCCCCGTTTTTGAAGGAACTCGATGCAAACGAAAACAACCTGCAAACGGTGAAATTGGAGTACGGCAGTATTGTCGTCGGCAGAGCGTTGGACGGAACGGGACAGCCGGTAAAAAACCTATGGGTATCGCTGATGCACAAAGGTCCGGCAACTAAAGTGATGGGACACGCCGGTGATGACCGGGCAGCAGTGAGCGATGAAGAAGGGTACTTCGTGTTTCATCCGGTTCTGCCCGGTAATTACAAGATAGTGCCGGATGTATTGATGGAACACTCTTGGCACACGCCGAAGAAGTTGCCGCCGGAAACCGCTCATATCAATTTGTTTCCGATGGAAAACGTGCCGCTGCCCAAGTAGACGCAGAACCGGCTTCTTGCATTTATAGACATCACTATTGCGAAACCGGAAAAGCCGTTGACGGAAAATGTACAGTTGCCGGTGCAGGCATACGGCGAATGGGGATACAGCGAAAGTACAGTTAACACTGCTGCAAAATAAAATTTTTTAGGACAAGCAGCCGCTCATATGGTCGGTTCGCGGAACAATAGCAGACCGTCCTTGGGAAAAAAATTATCCGCTGCCGAAAGAGATAAATTTTACCAGTGATACGAAAGGGGCAGACCTTACGGCGATGCCGATGGGACCGCCGATGGCACCGCCGAAAAAAATGAATTTTGCCGGTGGTGATACGAAGAAAGTGAGCGTAATGGTTTTCAATGTGCCGGAGGGCTTGCAGGATGCTGTTTTGATGCCGTATCACGACAGACCGAACGGAGGTTCTTACTTACCGATGAAATACAAAAACCAAATCGGCAAGGTTGTTGCGTCAGACGAAAAAAACAACTGGTTCATTCCGCTCGGCAACCTAAATGCCGGCAGCGGTGCTGTTGTTGTACAAAGGTTAGTTGAGCCGTATCAGCCGGCGTTACTGAAAGTGAAATGCTATGCGCCGGACGGCAAAGTGCTGCCGTATCATTTTATTTCGGTGAAGTATCCCGGTCTGAACTTTACCGACCCCGTAATTAAAACGGAGGACGGGCAGGTAATTCACGTGGGTATTGAGCGGTCGCCGGATGCACTGCCGGTCTTTGAAAAATCAGCGGACGGTTCAACGTTGCAGGTATCGGCGAAACCGGTACTGGCAGAGCCGTCCGCTGATTTTAACGGCATCGGGAATGACAGACAAAATACGGTATAAGGAAGTTGAATTAGAAATTGCCCCGCTGAAATCCGGCGAAGAGCGGGAAGTGAAAATTACGATGAAGGAATAAATGTCAGGCACCGCGAACTCGCCGTCCCGGTCGTGCTTCGCTTTCCTCGATAATCCGAAGGAACAAGTCCTCCAACGTCGTTGAAGGATTGCCGAGGTACTTCAATTCGCTGCCGTCTTCGGAAATAATCTGCTTGATTTTGTCCTTGGCGGCATCGCTCAAACCGGCGGCGCGGATTTCCGTTTCGTCTGAAACTTTCAACAAGTCCTCGACGCGTCCGAGTTCTTTCAGTTCGCCCTGATACAGAATTCCGATGCGGTCGCAAACATCCTGCACATCGGCAAGAAGGTGCGACGACATAATCACGGTCTTGCCTTGCCGTTTCAGGTCAAGAATCAAGTCCTTCATATTCCGGGTTCCGATAGGGTCGAGACCGCTCGTCGGTTCGTCCAGCAGAATCAGTTCCGGGTCGTTAATCAACGCCTGTGCCAAACCGATACGGCGGGTCATTCCTTTGGAGTATTCTTTTAGTTGCCGTTTCTTGGCGGATTCGAGACCGACCATCGAAATCAGTTGGGCGATGCGCTGCCGGCGGACAGCACCGGACATATTGAACAGACGACCGTAAAAGTCCAGTGTTTCTTCAGCGTTGAGAAACTTGTACAGATAGGATTCTTCCGGCAGATAACCGATTTTCTCGTTTTTACCGACATCGCCGGCGTTTTTACCGAGAATGAGAATATCGCCGCTGGTCGGAAACAGCAGCCCCAGCAGCAGTTTAATCGTTGTGGTTTTGCCGGAACCGTTCGGACCGAGGAGTCCGAATACTTCGCCGCGGTGAATTTGCAGGTCGAGGGCTTTCAATGCCCGGACTTTCTGGCGACCCCAGAAGTCCCGATATACTTTTGTCAGATTGCGTGTTTCGACAACGATGTCCGCCATTGAAAAAATCCCCTTAAACTTATGATGACGAAAAATAGTGTTTCCACCATTATACCTCCCTGCCGGAAAAAATAAAGTCCCTTGCGGAAAAATATAGAAAAAAATCACCGGACAAAGTCGAGAAACGGTTTCGCCAGTTGCCGGGACTTATCTGCCGGAACGTTGAACGTTCGTCGGCAGCGGCGATTGCTTGCCGCAAATTCGTAATGGCTGTGCGTTAACATTATTTTTTCCAGTTTCCCCTCAACCAGTCAACGATAATTTCAATTTCGCTCTGTGTCAAGACCGCTTCGCCCTTCTCCGGTTTGAACGCCGGCATTCCGTCATTGCCTTTATCTTTGCCCGCCGCCTTGCCGTAAAACCGGCTCGTTTCAGGGTCGGCAATAAACTCGATGAGCCAATTCCGCGAAAAATAGCCCCGCAAGTCCGGTGCCTGAATCGCCGGCTTCTCGTCCGATGCGTAAATCTTGTGGCACTGTCCGCAAGTGAAATCTTCAAACAGTACCGTTTGCTCTTCCGTTAATCCGTCAACTTTACCGTCTTTTTCTGTCCGCTGTTTGTCCCGTTCCGCTTCGGCAACTAACAAGTCAACGAGTTGCTCAAGTTTTTTCGGGTTCTCTTCGTCCTCATCCAAAATTTCTTTCAGTCCGCTGCGGACAAACCCTGACATCGTTCCCTGTTTGAACTTCGTTTTGCCGAAGTAATCATCGTTGCGGATTTTCTTATCGCTCAAAAAACCGCCGACCCACTCTTTGCGCAACGGACGGTACAAGTTCGGTGCTTTCAGCGTATCGCAGGGAATCTTGGCAAAATCAGCGTGTTCCTGTTCACCGTCAAGCGGTTGGAACGGATGGCAGACCGCACAGTGCTGTTTGTACAGTTCCGGTCCCCGGAGGAACGGGTCGTTTGCGGCAACGCTCAGCGCACCGGTCGGCGGAATTCCTTCTGCCAAACACAGTTGAACCGTCCGTTCCGCCAGCCGTTCCGCTGCCGCTTCGTCAGAGCGGAACCCCGCCATTTCCTCTTCAAAATAATCGTGATGATACGACGCATACGTCAAATAGGACAACGAAACAAACAGGAAAGCAACGACCAGCACATTCAAATAGTGTCCGGCTTTGACACGTCCGATTACCGGAATTAAGAAGATGTAAGCGGCAAAAATTCCCGTAACGACGAACACCGGAATAAACTTTTTTTCGCCGGGAAATACGTCTTTACCGCTGATTTTCAAATTGCAGAAATGGTACAGCGAACGGAACGACCACTCCGGGCGGGCGGCATCGTAAAAACTTGACGGGTCGGCAGGTGCGCCGAGATGAACACCGAGGTGCGCCTCGCGCGGCAGGTTGGCTGCTGCTTGCGGTGCGTTTTTCCCGGTAATCTTGTGCAAAACCGGTTGACGATAGTTCAGCAACAGGACGACGAGCATTACAAGCAGCCAAACGAGTGATGTTTTAACAACTTCGCAAGACCAGAAAGATACTTTGTCCGCCGCGGGACTTGTCCCGCCGTCTTTAGAGCAAACAGCGGAACAAGTTCCGCCGCGGGCTCTGTAATCAAAGAACCGCCAAAGAACCGCAAACGCAAAGAAACCGCCGCCGAAGACCAAGATATGCAGCACAAGGAACCGCGGCAGCGTGAGCGTACCGAACTCTGCCCCGCTGGCAACGATTTTGAACAGATACCCGCCGATGAGCGGAATCATTTGCAGGAACCGGACGCGGACAAGCGTCGCTGAAAAGCCGGAAAGCGTCCAACTCAATAAATCGCCGGTCAATGAGGAACACAAGGAAAGCAGGAACAGGATAAATGCCGACCAGAAGACAAATTCCCGCGGCGTGCGGTATCGACCGCTGAACACCAATCCGAGAAGGTAAAAGCCGAGCAGGACGGTGAGCAGTTGGGCGGCAAAGTGATGTATTCCGCGGATGAGCCAGCCGCCGGGCAAATGGAATTGAAGGTAAAAGAGCGATTCCCAAGCGGACGTTGCTGACGGACTGTAATATGCCCACAGAAATACGCCGGTAATTGCCTGCAAGACAAATGTGAAGAGAATTGCCGCCGGAAAGAACCGGCACGGGCAACGGCGGTCAGTAACCGTCCAGTTTGCAATTTTGTTAAATAAGAACGGAATACCGGTGCGGTTGTCAAGCCATTGAAGGAACATATTTTTAGTATCGGTTAGTATAGTAAAGGCAAAGCCCCATTCTCTCTTTTTTCCGGGGAAAGTCAACCGGCAGGGAATAAAAGTAATCCGCTCATTGATAAATCATCATTGCATCGAGAACGATACCGAGGACGGCGTGCTGTCCGAAACCGGACAGAATCGACCGGGTACGGTACGCGATAAAGCCCCAAACGAGACCGGCGGCAAACGCGCCGAACACTTCGCTGCCCGGATGTCCGTAGTGCAGCATTACTGACGCAAGCGTCTGAACGCATACCGCCGCCGGCAGTCCGCACCGCGGCGACAAGCCGTGCTGCATAAATCCCCTGAACAGAAATTCCCAGCCGAAGTAATAACCGAGGTACAAAACGCAGTGGACAGCAAACAGTCCGTACCCGATGCGGTGTTCCAAACCGGTATATTGAACCCGGAGAAGTTCATTGAACGGATAAACGTCGGCGAAGACGGCACTTTGTCCAGACAGATAGGCGATAAGGGCGGCAAACGGTGCCATCATCAAAAACGAGCGGACGGTGCGCAAAGGGTTTCCGAATTGCAGTCCGTAATCGGCAAGTTTTTCACAGAAGACGAATCTGACGATGCTCATCGGCAGCAGACCGAAGAGAACGAAGGCGGTGATGATTTTGTATTCACCGATAAGAACGTTGGATGTTTGCAGCGTGCAATACTTCCACACCGACGCGGCGGCGGCGGCGTAGAACAGGATGATGACAGGTTTAATGTCGTCCTTGGAAAACATAACAAAACAACCCCGCCGGCAGCGGCGGGGCTAAATAAGTTTTACCAAACACGTTCTTTTGTGTTCTTTGCCGGAAGAATTTTGTAAATCCGGGCATCAATATACTGACCGCCGTGGTCTTGATGGCAATGAACCGCGATGACATTCTTGCCTTCTTTGAATGCCTTCAACGCGGCGGGCGGCAGTTTGAGCGACGTGTAATTGCTGACCCACTTGTCCCGTTGCAGCACTTTCACGCCGTTGATATAAACCTCAACGTCATCATCGTGATACAAATCGAACAGCAATTTGGACGTGTCCTTCACTTCTTCGGCAGACAATTCAAACTCTGTCCGCACCCAAATATCCGGCGTGTTCCATTCCGTTCCCAGCGTTACGTTCGGTGTGTCCTTCGTTCCGAAACCGGACTTGCCGCGTTTCCAGTCCTTATCATTGAAGTCGGCTTTTTCCCAGCCGTCGGCGGGCTTTGCCGTCGTGTAAGCCCATTCTTTACCGCCGTCCGGTGCCGCCGGAAGAATGTATTTTTGTTCCGGTGCCGGATAATGCAGCGCATCGTTTGATGCTTTGAACTTCTTAACGTCAACTTTAATGTGCCGGTCATACGTCATCAGACCGTTGACTTCCACTTCGCAGTCCGTCGTTTGGGTATAAACGGCAGCGGAAAGTCCTTTGCCGATGAGCGGGTGCATCTTCTCGTTCAGTGCATTGTAGGTTTGCAGCAAATCGTCCTTGTCTTTCAAATTGCCGCCGTAACCCCAGTTCTTGTCGGACTTGACCCAAGTATGTCCTTCGACCGGCAAGCCCAGACCGCCGTATTCGCCGAGAACCGTTGCCCGCTTTTCTTCCGGCGGGAACATACCGGGACCCCGGTAGAGGTGCCTATCGTACAGGTCGCCGCAGCCGCGGTCTTCCCAGCCGCTCGGACCGTCAACGAGCCGCGTCGGGTCGAGTTTTTTTGTTAAGTCCAAAATCCGGCAAGTATCAAACTGTCCCCAGCCCTCGTTGAACGGAACCCAAACGACAATACTCGGTGCATTGTACCTCGTGTCGATGATTTCTTTCCATTCCCGTTCGTAGTTGGCAGTTGCTTCCGGCGAACGTTTGGCATCTTCCTTCGCCCCCGGCGGAATGTAGAATTTATTATCGCCGCTGGGCATATCCTGCCAAACGAGCAGACCGAGTTTATCGCAATGATAATAGAACCGCATTGATTCGACTTTAACGTGCTTCCGCAGCATATTGAAGCCGAGGTTTTTCGTAACAACGAGGTCGTAAGCCAATGCTTCGTCCGTCGGAGCGGTGTAAAGTCCGTCCGGGAACCAGCCCTGGTCAAGCGGACCATGCTGGAACACGAATTTGCCGTTGAGCAGCATCCGGGTGATGCCGTCGGCGGTTTTACCGAGTGTGATTTCCCGCATACCGAAGTAGGAGTTGACCGTATCAACCGGTTTGCCGTCCCGAACAACGGACAGCGTTAAATCATACAGATTCGGTTCGTCCGGTGTCCAAAGTTTCGGATTCGGAACATCCAGAATCAGCGGTTCGTTTGCTTTGCCGATTTTGGAAGAGACCGGTTTTTTCGCTGTTTTGGCAGTTTCCCGCCGTAACAGGAACCGGCGGTTGATTTTGCCCTCTTTGACGGTGAACGTTGCTGTTGCTTCGAGTTGGTCGCCGTCTTTCAGATTGGCAATGTCGGCAGTAATTGTCAGTTTGCCGTCTTTGATGTTCGGAACATACTTTACACTTTTAATTGCTGTGGCAGGAACCGGTTCGAGCCAAACGGTCTGCCAAATACCGGTAACGGCGGTGTACCAAATTCCGTGCGGGTTGTTGTGCTGTTTGCCGAAGGGCTGATAACCGTCGGTGGTCGGGTCCCAAACGGAAAGCGTCAATTCATTTTCGCCGTCTTTCAGGGCATCGGTAATGTCGAAATAGAACGGGGAGTAACCGCCGGTGTGGTCTCCGACTTTTTTCCCGTTGACGAAAACATCGGTTTTCCAATCGACGGCTCCGAAGTGCAGCACAATCCGCTGTCCGTCCCATTGTTTACCCTTCGGCACGGTGAACGCCGTTTTGTACCAGAGCGTTTTGTCTTTGCCGACGGTTTTGCCGACCCCGGACAATGCCGATTCAATCGCAAACGGCACAAGAATTTTTCCGTCTGCTTTTTCAAATTTTGCATCTTTGGCAACAACGGCGTAGTCCCAAAGACCGTTCAGATTTTTCCACGCTTGCCGTTCCAGTTGCGGACGGGGATACTCCGGCAACGGATTTTTGGGATTCACCTGTTTGGCAAATTCCGTTGCAATTTTATCGCCGGCGGGTTTCCATTCGGCGGCGAACGCTGTTGCCGTCATCAAAGCGGCACAGACAAAGAGAAATGCTGTTCGTTTCATAAGCAGGGGTGATGGGGTTAACATTTTGACTTACAACCGGTTTGTGATTATAATCCGCGGTGTCCCGCAATTCAATATACCCTCCCCATTAACTTCCCTTACCCTCCTGTAAAATAAAATTTCCGAATGGCTTCTCCTTCTGAAACGTCTGTTGCCGTGATTGACTCGAAAGTGCTGCTGCAAGTATTCGGGTCAAGCGATGAGAATTTGCGTAAAATCCGGCAAGCACTTGACGTAAAAGTGATTACAGACGGCAATAAAATCATTCTCCGCGGTACCGAAGAGAACATCCGCCGCGGGTCGCACCTGTTGGAACAGTTGCAGCGTCTTGCCCAGCGCAGCGGTTCGCTTGCCGTTGAGGACTTGCAGCGGGCAATTTCCGAAGTACAGCACGGGCAAACCGTTTCCAACGCCAAACCGCTGGAAGTATTTAACGGCAAACAAATCCGACCGAAAACCGCCGGTCAAGCCCGGTACGTCGAAATGCTGCGCAAGCGGGAAATCGTGTTCTGCATCGGACCGGCTGGAACCGGCAAAACGTATCTTGCCGTGGCAAAAGCGGTGGAAGCACTGAAAACCGATATTGTACGGAAAATCGTTTTGGTACGCCCCGCCGTGGAAGCCGGTGAAAGTTTGGGATTCCTGCCGGGCGATTTACACGCTAAAATCAATCCGTATCTGCGTCCGCTGTTCGATGCCCTTGCCGATATGATTGAACGCGATGTACTGAAACGTTCAATGGACGAAGACCGGATTGAAGTTATTCCGCTCGCTTATATGCGGGGACGGACATTGAACAATGCCGCCATTATTTTAGACGAAGCGCAAAACACAACGGTTTCTCAAATGAAGATGTTCTTGACACGGATGGGGGAATCATCGACAATAACGGTCTGCGGCGATGCAACGCAGATTGACTTGCCGGAAAATAAACGCAGCGGTTTAATTGACGCGCAGCACCGGTTGAAACACATCGGCGATATTGGAATGATTCAGTTAGACCGCTCCGACATCGTCCGGCATCCGCTTGTGCAGCAAATCGTCAATGCGTATGAATAATTCACACCTCACCCCGTCTCTTATGAAACACGCTGTTCTGTTCCTTGCGGTCTTGACCGCTGTTTTGTCCGTTTCGTTCACCGAAGCAAAAGAACCGAAGTTCAAAAAAATCACGTTGAGTGATAAATTCTACGCCGAAGGTGCCTACGCCGGCGACTTTAATAAAGACGGCAAGCCCGACATCGTTGCCGGTCCGTACTGGTACGCCGGTCCCGATTTTACCAAGAAATACGAAATTTACGATACCGCTTCGTTTAATCCCGAAGCGTACTCGGACAACTTCGGTACGTTCATTGCCGACCTGAACGGCGACGGTTGGGACGACGTGTTCATTTGTCCGCATCCGGGAACGGATTCCTACTGGTATGAGAACCCCAAAGGAAAAGAGGGGCATTGGACGAAACACCCCGCCCTGAAAGAACTCGGCAACGAATCGCAGCAATGGCTCGAAGTTGTCAAAGGGGCAGGCAAGGGTCCGATTTACAATATGAACGGCAAACTCGGTTTTGGAACATATAAAATCGAAAACGGCGAGCCGGTTTGGACATTTCATCAGGTTTCAACAGAAGACAAGCGGTATCAACGTTATACTCACGGTATCGGGGCAGGCGACATTAACGGCGACGGACGGGTTGATTTAATCGAAGCAATCGGCTGGTGGGAACAGCCCGCTGATTCGGCAGAAGCGTTGTCGGGTAAGCCGTGGGCGTTCCATCCGTTCCGGTTTGCCGACGCAGCGTCGCACCTCCTTGTCTATGACGTTGACGGCGACGGTAAAAACGATGTTGTCAATGCGTGGCACTGCCATATTTACGGACTGGTCTGGTGGAAACAAGTTATCAAAGACGGACAGATTTCGTTCGAGAAGACCGAAATCCTGCCGATTAAGCCCCAAGAGAAGCCGGATGCGTTGAGTTTTTCGCAGATGCACGCTCTTGACGCAGCCGACTTTAACGGCGACGGTCTGCTTGACTTCGTAACCGGCAAACGGTTTTGGGCGCACGGCTCGAAGGGCGATGTCGAGGCAAACAACCCGGCGGTACTGTACTGGTTTGAATTGAAGCGGGACGGCAAAGGCGCAGCAGAGTTTGTTGCGCACAAGATTGACGACAACAGCGGTGTCGGCACACAGGTTGCGACGGCGGACTTGAACGGCGATAAAACGCCGGACATCATCGTTTCCAATAAGAAGGGAACGTTCGTGTTTTTGAGCGAGTAATACCATACCATTGAGCCGCCCCGCCGCAAGCGGCGGGGCAACACACTCATTCGCGGTCTTCGCTCCCGGCGGCGAACACGTCAACGTTGCCCGATTCGATGTTTGCCTGAATCTCCGCTTTGATTTTTCCTGTGAAATCAGGATTATCCTTCAAATACTGCTTCGCTTTTTCCCGCCCCTGTGCGATGTTTTCGCTGCCGTATCGAAACCACGCACCGGACTTCACGATAATCTTCTGCGCTAACGCTAAATCAAGAATATCGCCTTCGTAAGAAATACCGTCGGCGAACATCATATCAAACTCTGCGACCCTGAACGGCGGTGCAACTTTGTTCTTGACAACTTTCGCCTTAACCCGCTGTCCAATCGGCGTGTCGCCGTCCTTCAACTGTTCCTTTTTTCTCACGTCAATCCGGCACGAAGCGGCAAACTTCAACGCTTGTCCGCCCGATGTCGTTTCCGGCGAACCGAACATTACGCCGATTTTCATCCGAATCTGATTGATGAAGACCAAACACGTTTTCGATTTGCTAATCACCGGCACCAATTTGCGCATCGCTTGGCTCATCAGCCGGGCTTGTGCTCCGACCGACGCATCGCCCATTTCGCCTTTCAATTCTTTTTCCGGCACAAGAGCCGAGACGGAATCAACGACGACAATATCGACGGCGTTGGATTTGACGAGCAACTCGGCAATGTTCAACGCTTCTTCACCGGAACTGGGCTGCGATACGAGCAAACTTTCCAAATCGACACCGAGCCGTTTTGCCCAACTGGGGTCGAGAGCGTGTTCGGCATCAATGAATGCCGCTACGCCGCCGCCTTTTTGGGCGTTGGCAACAATATGCAGTGTAAGCGTTGTTTTACCGCTGGATTCGGGACCATAAATCTCGATGATGCGTCCTTTCGGAACGCCGAACCCGCCGAGGGCAAGGTCAAGCGACAGACAGCCGGTCGAAATGCCATCCAGCGACGGGGTACGGTCGAGACCGAGCGGCATAATGGCTCCTTCGCCGAATTCCTTTTCGATTGCTGCTACCGCATTTTTCAGGGCGGGATTACTTGCGAGTACCGTTTCGATTTTACTGACTTTTTTTTCTGAATCCTTTTTTGCCATTGTATCGCCGGAGTTAAGTGATGATGTTTCGGGCATTGTATCTAAACCGCAGCGGAACGTCAACAGGCATTTTTCGGTTTTAATGTTCTTGCCGTCAATATAGTACGACAGTATGATTCAACGAAAATGCCCCGCCGTTAAATGGTTGCCGCCGCCGGATTTTTCGGATTTTGCCCGACCGTCCGCAAACCCGGCAAAAAGATATTACGGATTGTCATTGCGTCTTTTTTTCATCCTTGATGATTTTATGTTTTTTCAAATCGTATTTCTGTCCCGCTTTCAAGAAGAAAAAAGGAGCCGCACTCGTACCCGTGCCGTAAATGGCGACATACGAGTTTCCGATGACTTCAAATTCGTCTTTGATGACAACGATGGCGGTTGATTCATCGAGACCGATGCCGAACAACTGCGGGAACGCTTTCACAAAACTGACCAAGTTAAACTGCCGATTCCGTGTCAACAGATGTTGGGCAATCACGGAATCGCGTAAAAAACCGAGTCCCCGTGTCAGTTCCCCCTCTGTGCTGCTTCCGGCGGGTATCACCATTCCTTTTCGATTCAGTCCCATAACTGACCCTTGAATCGTTGCCCCCGCCGATGTGCCGGAGATGACACCGCCCCTTGCCAACACGTTGTGAAATTCCTCCTGCGCCAATGTGTCGAGGTAAGCATCA
>JAISJZ010000200.1 GCA_031261125.1 Planctomycetaceae bacterium
TTATTCTTTTTGCCGAAAAACCGAAAATCACACCGCATAAAGCCGCAATGAAAGAAAAAATCGCCGATATTCTAAATATCAAACCGGAACAAATCGGTTTGAAAGCGAAGACCGGCGAAAAAGTCGGTGTTGTCGGACGGGAAGAAGCGATTTGTGCCGAGTGTGCTGCGCTGCTGAAATCAGTGTAAGTTAAAATCAGTGTAAGTGTTTTTTTGTTTTCAAAATGCCGTTGTCCGATTGGCAAACATTAGGATACCGTTATTACCCGCCGGGACTTGCATTCCGGCAGGAATTCGGCTGTCCCGTTTGGAAAGTCAGTGTTGATGCCGGTTTTTCCTGCCCGAACCGCGACGGCACAAGCGGTACCGGCGGCTGTGTCTTTTGCGATAACGCAAGTTTTGCACCGAGCCGGCGGCTGTGTTCCGGTGTTTCAATTCGGGAACAAATCAATTTCGGTACCGCACAACTGAAACGGCGTTATCCGAAAGCGGAAAAGTTTATTGCTTATTTTCAACCGGCAACGAACACTTACGCTCCGATACAAAAGTTGGAACATTTGTACCGGTCGGCATTAGAACACCCTGATACCGCCGGTTTGGCAATCGGAACCCGTCCCGATACGCTGCCGGACGATGTTCTCAATTTACTGGCGGAATTAGCGCAAACAACTTGGGTTCAACTGGAAATCGGCTTACAGTCCGTTCACAAAAAGTCGTTGGACTTTTTGCAGCGGGGACATTCTTACGAAGCGTTTCTTGATGCTGTGCGCCGATTCAGTATTTTACGTTCCGGCTGTACTGCCGGTTCCCGGCTGCGTCTGGGCGTGCATCTGATTCTTGGTCTGCCGGACGAAAGCAGGGAAGATGCTCTGACAACTGCCGAAGAGTTAGCAAAATTGCCCGTTGACAGCATAAAACTGCATCACCTTTACGTTGTCCGCAACACGAAACTGGCGGAACATTGGAAACACGGCGGAATCATTTTACCGGTATTGAACGAATACGCTTCACTTGCCGTTGACTTTCTGGAACGAACACCGCCGAACGTTGTGATTGAACGTCTTGCCGGTGAAGCGGATGCGGAATTCTTACTGGCACCGGACTGGACAAAGAGCAAGCACGCCGTCCGCAATGCGGTCGATGCCGAGTTCCGCCGCCGCAATTCCTGGCAGGGAAAATGCCGTTAATCATTATCCATTACCGGCATCACCAATTCGCCGCGGCTCTGCGCTTCTTCATCGACAAACGCTCCCAGCCGCGGTGCGTTCGCATCAAGCCAAAGGAACACACGCCGCCGGTCTTCTGCCGAAACTTTTTCGCGGTGGTTTTCGTCCAGCAATACCTGCCCCAACCGGCTGTTTGCTGCCCCGATATTCCCCGGTATCGACCGCGAACCGCCCGCTTCGCCGGATGTCATCGTTGCCCCGCGCATTCCGCCGGCAAAGTAAAAAATATACGGCTTTAAGCCGGCGAAGTCCATTTTCACCGGTCCCGCCTGCTGCTTTTGATGACAGCCGATACAACTCTTTTCAAAGACCGGTTTGACAGTCCGGTAAAAACTCACCGGTTCGACCGCCCCGCCGTTAATACCGCTGTCGGGCTGCAACTTCGACGGGAGACGGCGGAACGCTTTCGCATTGTACGAATTCGGCATCGTTTCATTCGCCGGTTCGTGGCAGCCAGTACAAACCAGTCGTTCGCCGGGGTGAACGAACGCCACTGCCCGCATCGTTTGTACTGCCATTCCGTTCTCGTCCAACGTTTGGAAGAGCAACTGTTTTTTCGGCGGTGCTTCAAAGAATACGCTGCCGTCGTCTTCTACCGGCACCGTACCGAGCGGCATCCGCGGTGTGTTCTCCGGCGCATAGCCGATGTCCGGCTTGTTCATCCACGGATTCGGCTTCGGGAACACCTGAAACACCCGCAAGTGTTTTATCGGTCTGTCCTTCGGCAGCGGTAAGTCCGCGATGTTCACGTTAATAACGCCGATAGTTGCGGTTGCCGTTTTTTGTTCCCCGTCGCCCGATGGAATAACCGGCGGTTTCTTCCGCGGATGTACGATGACCGGTTCCGTCAGACGAAGCCGCGGGTCGTATCCTATCGGCAATAACTCCCGTTCGCAAATCAATTCTTCATTGCCGAATCGGTCGAGAAGCACCAATTCTTCCCACGAATTGCAGATAAACGTATCTTCATTCAACGGACACGGCGAACCGTACCGATACTGACTGCGTCCCGGACATTCGCTTTCTGGAAACGGAACATACGGCGTAATACGGCGCACTTGATTCATATTGTAATCGTTTTTTTCCCGCAAATCCAAGATGCACAGCGAACCGAACGTTTCGCCGTGGTGCGGTGCCGCCGTGAAAAGGTACTTATGTGAATCAGGAATCGCCTTGATTTGCATTTCAGTCATCGGCAATGCGCTTGGTGCATCGGGACAGTTGCCGAACCGGTGGTCTCCGTGTTTTTTGCCGATAAGAAAATTCATATCGTCAACGAGTTCTGACAACGGCTTGCTTTTGTCGTAATCGTCCGGTTCGCGCAGTGGTGCAGACATACTGACCGTTTTTGCTGATGGATGATGTTTAAGTGTGTGCCACGGCAACGGATAATTGCCGTGCGGCGCACGCGGGTTGCGTCCGTCCGGCGTGCAGGTCCAAAAGTTGGAACCGAGACAATTTTCCCGGTCGGTGTAATCCCAGCGGGTATAAACAAGCATACCGTTGTTATCAACGCTCGGCTGCCATTCGCTTGTTTCAAAATAACTTATCGGTTCAATGCCGCTGCCGTCGCTGTTCATTCGATGCAGAACATACGTCGTTACCCGCAGCCACGCCCATTCATCGAAACAGCGGATAAACCCGCCGCGGCGTTCGGAAATGAACACGATTTTGCCGTCCGGCAGCGGACACGGGTCGAAATCGTTAAACGGTTCATCGGTCAACTGCGTAATGTCCGTTCCGTCCACGTTCATCTTAAACAGATTCCAAACGGTATCCGGTGTCCAAAGCCAGCGGTGTTCCTGCGAACCGGTATGCGAGAAATAGACGGTTTGTCCGTCGTAATCCAGCCGCGGACAGTTGAACGAACCGTAATCAAGTTTGCACCCCGCTAACCGGTTTGCCGCACCGGCAATAACGGTGCGTCCTTTAATCAAGTCCTTGACGAACGGTGTTTTTGTCTGCCAATCGGTAACGGTGAAAATGCCGCCGCCGTGAATCGTGTTGAACCCGTAATTCTGCGTTGCAAAATGTCCGCCCGTCCGGTCGGTGTTGTACAGATTCGTCAACCTGCTGCCGGCGTAATTGGCGCGGGCTAAAAACAAAATCCGGTCAATGCTTTTCACGTTCGGGTCGGCAAACATCACCAATCGCCGCAAGGCGCACGCCGCGGCGTAGTCGCCGGTCGTCCAATCGCCTCTCTTCTGCACAAACACCGCTGATAATCTGTTGTAATCGTTTTGCAAACGTTGAATATCGGCATCTTTCTTCTGCAAGTGTTTTAGCAGCGCAGCGGTGCGGCGGAGAACAACTTGTGCCGGATGTTTCTCATTCGGCAAAATCAACGCTTCTTTATCATAAACCTGTTCGGCGGCACCGCGGGGCAGGTTCATTTTACCGTCAATCTGATTCTGTAAGTCGATAAACATTTCGCCCCAGTAATCCAGTATCCCCTGACGAAAATTGTCAATGCCAATTTCTGTCAGTCCGTATTTTTCCGTGGCAGTTTGTAAATCTTCCGCGGTAATTTTCAACTGCGGAACACCTTTCGGCGGTTTTTCACAGAGGTTTACCTTCGGTTCAATATCCTGTCCCGCTGTCGGAAACAAACGGTCTAACAGCGGCGACTTAACCGTTGCCCGATAACCGCAAAGTTCGCCGAGTTGCCCGGCAATCTTGTACGATAAGCCGTTCGGTTCGATGCCGTACTGCCTGCAAACTGTTTGCATTGACGCGGATAACGTGTTCGGTATATCAGCGGTGTTTATCGGTTCAAATGAAGACGCTAACAGCACAACGTCATTCTCGCCGGCAACTTTGAATTCTTTAACCGTACCGTTGCACGACAAATTGCCCTCGGCAAGTGAACCGACGGCAAACACGGTATTTTCCGGCGTTGCACTTTTCGGGCGGTTTAACGGTACCGTTCCTATTACCCTTTCGCCGCAGAACAGTTCCGCCTTATCATTTCGGAAGTACAGAACAACAGTATGACATTTTTTGTCCGTGATACTGACTTCCGTCCGCAGATGGTCGGGATTGTTGCCGGGCAGATAGACGGCGAGGAAGCCGGTGCCGGGCATTGTGAATAATTCCCAGTGCCGCGGTGAGGACTTCGGTTCGTGCGCCGCTAAAATGTTGTACGAGTTTGCATCGTTGAGTACAACCTGTATTTCGAGTTTCAACGGTTGAGCGTTCAACTTCGGCGAACCGGGCAGGAAGAGAGTTGCCGGCTGTATCGGCGGTTCCGTTGTATCGACGGCGGTGTCAACCGGTGCGATGCGGTGAATCAACGGCGGCAGTTGTGCGGCAGCCGATTGAACGAAAAGCGGCAGAAAAAGGCAAAGATAAATACATTTCATATTGCAATAGGGGGGAGTTGACAATTACTGAAAAATCATAGACAATAACAGTATAGGTTTGTTATATCCATTTTACAACGGAGGAACACTGTGGGGACCAAAAAAACGGGAAAAGGGCGGCGGAAAATCGGGCGGAAAAAACGGCGGATGAGAGCAGCAATCCGTCATCGGAAGGGTTAGACCGCTTTTTAGGGTTTTACAGTTATAACGGGACGAGGAAAATGCGTTCCGTGTTTTTTTGCGCCCGTATCAAAGAAAAGCCCCGCCGGATAACGGCGGGGTTAAGTCAAGCGGCATACTAAACAAGCATTACCAGCGGAGCGAAATGTTTCCGCCGAGGTCGTGGCGGGCGTAGCGTTCCCAGAACTCGGCATCATAATCGAAACCGACATTGATGAAGTCCGTCAGACGTGCCTGCATTCCTACGCCGAGCCGGACACCGCCGCGGGTTCTCGCACCGCTGTCCATAATGAACGTATTCGACGGTGCCGAGGCAAATGCGGTGCGTCCATAAACGCCCGTGTTGCCGAAATCAGGAAGGAAGTACGCCCGTAATTCAGGACGGAACTTAACTCCCTGAACATCAAACTCGGAACTGCTTTTCACACCAATCGGAATTCGGAACGAAGTATAGCGGTTACGGTGAACAACCAAGTTGGCGATACCGGCGTTCTTTTCAGCCGTATAAGGCGTGGTAACGTGGATGTAATCCACTCCGACCACCGGCATCAGGTTAACGTTGTTCCAGTGATAAAGTTTGCCCAATTCAAAGCCCATCGTGAACACGTCATCGTCGAACTTATTGTTCGCTTTCGCTCCGACTAAATCAACTTCCCGCCGGACATCGTGCCAGTTCTTTGAATAGCCGGTATAGCCGAGAACCGACCAGTCCTGAATGGTATAGTTGAAGTACGCGGCAAGGTGGACAGCGTAAAACTGGTCTTCCATCGGCAGTTGTTTCAATTCCAAATCGGCTTGGTCATAACCGAGAGCAACACCGGTGAAAAACCCTTTGGCGTATTCCTGTTCGAGTCCGCCGAGTACGCCCCATCGTCCGATACTGTATCCGCTGAACTTGTCAAACTTGCTGCGGAAGTTTCCGCCGCCGGTGAACGTTGCCCAAAGTTCCCGATTAACACCGCCGTTTGCGCCGGAACGTTCTTGTCCGCGGAATGATTTGAATTCCCGGCAATGTTCGCACAGCAAACGGCGGTCAAGCAGCCGTTCGTTGAAACCGCGCTGAATGTCGGCAACCGCATACGTTGATACGGCATAGATTTCGCCGTGCAGCGTATTGAACGCATCAATAACATCGTTCCTGTTCGTCAATCCGTTCAGGACTTTCGCCAGGTCATCGGTGAGCGGCAGTCCGTCGGCACCCTTTGCCGCCTCTTGGGCGTTCGGCGATAAACTGTCAGCGTAGGCATCTGCAAACGAGCCGAGCCATAACAGGTAGTACAACTGATTACCTTCCTGTGCGGTTGCCCATTGAACGTGGTCTAAATCGGAAATGAAACCGTATTTAGAGAAGTTACTGGAGCCAGCACCGTCCAAAGCGAGGAACTTTGTTGCATTATCGCTGCCGCGTTCCAAACCGTCCGCCCCTTGGTACAGCCCGACGATTTTTGCATCGGGACCGGCAATGAAACCGTTTGTCGCTTTGATGAATGCTTTGCCGAGTTGTACACCAATCGAACCGTCAACGGCTTCCATTTTGCCGGTAACGTATTTGTCGGTAAAATCCAGTTGACCGGTGCCGCTCTTGATGAGCGTTCCCTGCGTTGTGTCAATACCGCTGCGGAGTGTCTCCCGTCCTTTGATGTTTAATTCCAATTCCGCATCTTTTGCTGTTTTTACGGCACCGGTACCGAGTGCATCGACCTTGTCAACGATGACACGCCCTTTGTTAACATCTAATCCGCCGGAAAAAGCGTTGTCGCCGGTTAAAGTCAGAGAACCGGTACCGAGTTTTACCAAACCGGCATCGCCGGAAATGTCGCCGCTGATAGCGGAGTCGAACGTCCGGGTATCAATGTTCGCTTTTCCGAGTCCTTCGAGAACGATACTGTTCTTCACTTCAACAGATTGGGTGAATCCAAGCGACGCACCATCTTTCAGCGTTGTTGCTTCGCGTCCTAATGCTGTTGAAGAACCGATGTCCAGCCGGGCATCTTCTTCGACAATTGTATTCAGGTGCGAATTCGTGCCGGTCAACTCAACCGTTCTGGCTTCGCCGATGACAAGTTTTCCATCGCCGGTAATTTTCCGGTCGTATGTGCCGTTTGCTTCCAGTTCCAAAGCGGCACCGTCCGCAACCGCCGCTTCTTTTGTTGTACCGGTGCCTTTCAGGTTTTCAAGGACCAGTGAACCGGTTTCAACACTTGTTTTGCCGCTGTAAATGTTTTCTTTATCGAAAATCACTTTGTTGCCGGCACCCGGATTGACGGCAACGTTCCCGTCGCCTTGAATCAACTTATTGAAATCGGTACCGTCGGCATCGCCGTAGGCAATTTCCAATGTACCGGGTGTTTGTACCGTCACGGCACCGTCGCTTCCCAGAGCGTCTTCGTTTTTCACCGCCAATGTTCCGCCCTTGACCGTCGTTGTTCCGCTGTAAGTATTCGGATAACTCAATTCAACACGGCTTGAACCGGATTTAATCAGCGAACCGGCACCGTTAATCTTCTTGTTGAACGCTCCGCTTTCCCCTGCAGCAATATCAAGGAACGTATCAGCACTCAACTCCACCGAACCAATACTGTTATCATTTGTACCGGCACCGTTCAAATTTGTGATTTTCATTGTGCCGCTTTGAACATCGGCAATACCGCCGAAATCGGTGTTGTCGCCGGAAAACGTTGCGGTGTTTTTGCTGCCGACATCAACAATCAGTTTTCCGCTGCCGGAGACCGTGTTCTTTAATTCGCCGCCAAGGTCAAGCGTTACCAGCCCGTTCTTTTCGATTACTAATCCGCCGGTGCCGAGCGCGTCGATCGTACCGGAAGAAACGCTACGGGCAATCAGTCCGCCGTCTTTGACAATGACATCGCCCTTGAAATTTCCGCTTTTTCCGTCAAGCGTAAGAACATTGTTATTGACTTTGACAACGGTGCCTGTATCGCCGGACAATTTCTGATGGAACGCTCCGTCGCCGCTGATATTGAACTCCAAGCCGCCGCCGGTAAATTGAACGGTACGGTCAGACGTATTTTCTCCCAATGCTGTAAGTGTATTGACAACGGCAGTTCCCGATTTAAGGAGCGTATCACCGGTGTAAGTATTCTCGGACTTAATCACCGTCCGTTTGCCTTCACCGGAGTTAACTGCGAAACTACCGGTACCGACAACGGTCTTTGTGAAATCGCCGCCGTACGCCACTTCAAACGTTCCATTGTTCTGTGTGTAAATCGTTGTACCGGCACCGGCTGCATCCTTGTTGCCAGCCGCCAATGTTCCGTCCTTCACCGTTGTTTCTCCGGTGTAGTTGTTCGCCTTGTTCAGTTCAATGCGTCCGCTGCCGGTTTTTTCCACACTGCCGGCACCGGTAATCGCATTCGTGTATGTTTCCGTTCCGCCGTCCGCAATGTTGAACCGCAATACCTGACCGGCTCCGTTGATATTGACGGTACCGTTCTTACCTGTGGCATTGACATCCGTCAATTCCAAGTTGCCGCGTATGACGCTGGTCGTTCCGGTGTAATCGCTTTTGGAACCGCCGAGCGAAATCCAATCGGTACCGGCTGCCAATTCGATGTTCACATTGCCGATACCGTTAATGTTGTTGCCAAAGACCGGTATTGAACTTTCGCTGCCGCCGTCCGTTAGTTTCAGGTTTCCGCCGTTCAAGCCGACATCGCCGATACCGAGGGCTTCATTATCAGCGGCAATCAATGTACCGCCGGCGATGTTTGTTCCGCCGGTGTAATCGTTGCCCCGGTTGATTGTTAAGTCCGCTGCACCGCTTTTGACCAGCGAACCGGCACCGGTAATCTTCTGGTTGTATGTACCGCCGGCGGCAATGTCAAACTTCGCATTTTTATCAACGGTAACCGTGCGGTTTGCTATGTTATTGCCGAACGCATTGAGATTTGTAATTTTGCCGGTACCGCTGGCAATTTCAATGCTGCCAAGCAGGTTTGTGTTCGCCCGGTCAATGGTTATCGTTCCGGTTGGACCGGCATTGACGATGAACTTTCCGCCTGTATCGCTCTTGACTTCTTTGCCGAGCGTACCTGTGATAGAATCGGCTGCACCGTTGATACCGTAATTTCCGATTTCAAACACTGCACCGCTTCTTATGTCAATAATACTTTGTGCTGTATAACCAGCATCGCCCGGATTAACTCCGACCGCCGCAATGTTGCCGCCGACAACGCTTGCAGCAACAAGGGTTCCTTTGACAACGGTCGTTCCGCCGGTGTAGGTGTTCTCTCCGAGCAAAACCAGTGTGCCGTCGCAATCTTTCCACAAAGATTTGCCGTCCCACTTTGCGTAGTTGTTCATCGGAGCATCATCTGTCCACGAAGCGTTGTCGGTATTGTCCCGCAGCCCTGTGTATAACTCAAAGACAGTACCCGCCCCCTCAACGCAAAACGTTCCGTTCGCCGAGGCAGTGTCTTGGCTGTTCCACCGTAAACCCGCCCCGACCTGAATCATTTTCTTGTTATCGCCGGTAATATATTCTCCGATTTTCAGAAAGGAATTGCCTTGTTGAGCATTGACACCGGCGACATCAAACTGATATTTTCCGTTCTTGTCGATGTCGGTATCCGATTTAACGAGAGTATAGACCGGAACATCATCGGAAGTGGGGTCAACGCTGTTGTATTTGCCGAAGGAATTGATATTGATGACCGAACCGATTTGGGCTTCAAAACCGCCGGTAACGATTGCCGCTTTGGTAACGCCTGTCCCGTCTTCTTCGGACGGAACAAGATAATCATCATAAAGTCCGACAGATAAAACGCCGTTTGGACCCAGTTCGGTTTTTCCGGCAACCGTCAGTGTTTTACCTTCGCCGTCCGCTCCCGCTGCCGGGTCGCTTATGCCGCCGATTGCCAGCGTTGCCTTATTACCTGCATTTCCGACGATAACCGATTCTGCGGTTGTATCAGCATAAATACCGAGTTGTCCTGCATCAACAGAAACATTTCCGGCGGTTGACGCAGCATTGATATTTGCCGCTCCGGTACCGGTTTTAGCAACTTGTGCGTTGCTGACAAGTCCGCCGTTGATATCAATCTTTCGTCCGGTACCTGCTTTCAATTCCAACTCGGCTCCGTCCAGATAGATGTCGTTCGCTCCGGTGCCGTCGAAGTTATCAATGAACGCAACATTGTTCCCGTTTGCCTCGACAATCACCTTAACGTTATTGCCCGAAATGTTGACCGCGGAAATTGCCCCGCCGAAACCGTCTGCCGTGTTTTGCTTAAAAACAGCATCGGTGAACGTTGCCGTTATTGCACCACTCGCGGGGTCATCGGATTTAACCGCAACAGCACCGCCGTTTCCGGTTGCGGTATTGTCCTCGAAACTCGTTTGCAATTGACCGTTTTTGCTGACGTTCAATATGCCACCGTTCACAACAGCGATAGCACCGCCGTCCGCAGCGGTTATTGTTCCTGTTGCCGCCGCACTGTTAGCAAGAAATTTTCCGCCGAGAATCTCCAACGTATCGCCGCCGCTTAACGCCACCGCCCCGCCATAGACATCTTTCCCGGAAACACTGGAATTACCGACCGCCTTATTGCTTTGAAACGTAATGTTGTCAATCGTATGAGTATTACCGATACTGCCTTCAATGAAGACAGCACCGCCCTGCGTCGCCTGGTTGCCGTTCGTTGTACTTGTTCCGAACACGGCATTGGTTATATTCAGTTGGACATCGTCATAAACCCAAATGGCACCGCCGCGGTATTCCGCTTTGTTATTGATAAACCCCGTTTTGTTTGCCGCTGTGTTAAATGTCAATGTCCCGCTGGCAACCGCGATGGCTCCGCCGTTGGATTCCCAGCCGATACCGGTTTGCGGACCGGCGATGTTGCCGTCGAACTGCGCATAACCAATCACAACATCGGCGTATTGGGAATAGATTGCTCCGCCGTGTCCGTTGCTGGTTTTGTTGCCGATAAAAGACACGTTGTCAAAATTTGCCGTCCTGCCGTCAATCTGCACGGCACCGCCGTCATTAACGGCAGTATTACCGCCGCCTGCACTGCCGAACCTTGTATTCCTGACATCCAGTGCTGTGTTCCGTACATTGACGGCAGCACCGTAAATACCGGTGTTTCTGAGAAACTGTGCCTTCGCCGCATCCGTTGTTCCGCCGGTAATGTTCAACGTTCCGTTATTGACGACGACCGCACTCACGCCGAACTGCTCGATACTGACGCTGTCCAGCGTTAACGCTGTGCCGGACGGGGGCGAATTGTCTGCTCTTCCGATAAACGAAAACGTACCGCCGCCTGAAAGTGTGCCGTCGCCCCGGATAACACCCGCAGTACCGCTGCTTTTCTTAATCGTCAATGATGCACCATCGCCGAGTAAGGAAGTATCCAAATCGTCTATGTTGAGGGAATGGGTTAACGAAGTGTCCGCGGTGAAACCGTCCGAAAGGGTAAGGACGTTAACCGCCCCGAAAGCACCGGGAATGGTTGTCCGCAGTTCTTCCAAGGAGAGATAGGTCGTAGGAATTCCGTCGGCATCCAGTTCGATAGTTTGTCCGAACGCGGGTTTATCGGCAACCCACGGGAACATCGCCAAAATAACGGCAAGCGCACCTGCGGCAAGTTGATTCCTTCTGATAGTTCTCGTCCGTGAAACAGCAGTGTTCTTTTTCATAGCGTCTGAAAATCCTTTACGTTTTCTCCGGGGGAGCGGTAGAAAAGGTACACGGTGTTCTACTTTTCGGCAAACTGACTTTTGTTTCTGAAATGTTTTTGAATGTTTCTGAAATGTTTTGGGGCAAAAAATTCTTTTTTCCTATTACTTGTTTCCTGTTTCGGTTTGTGGTAGAATCAGAACAGTATCCACTGGACACCTCATAATTTCGACACCCCTTATGAACAACTGTAAGTGTTTTGCCGTCCGCATCGGAATATGCGGCGTTGTTTTGATTGTTCTCCTGCGTATCGCCATCGGCTGGCACTTCTTCTACGAAGGAATTCACAAGTTTGACCCCGCCGCCGACTTCTCCGCTAAAGGATTCCTCGGTATCGCCAAAGGTCCCGCCGCTCAACTCTACTACGACTTCCTCCCGGACATCGACGGCACGAAACGGCTCGAAATTGCTGATGCCAAAGACAGCAAAGGCAAAGAAATAAAAACGTTCATTGTGTATGAGAACGCTTGGAACGATTACTATCAGCGGTTTGTGAAGCGGAACAAACTGGACGAAAATCAAAAGAAGGAAGCGGAAGCCGTTTTCAATCACTATCTCGATTCGCTCCGCGGCGGTGCTGCCGACATCGGTTCGGATGTCGAAGGATTCAAAGCAAGTTTGAAACGCTATGACGAAATGAAGAAAGCGCAGCCGAACGGGGCAGAATACGAGCAAGTCCGCCGCTGGGACGCAATGATGAAATACCGCGGCGAAGCCGGAGCGTGGCTGAAAATGCTTGACGGAATGGGCGACGGACTGCAATCCGATTTAGCAAAAATCGTTTCGCCGCAACTGCAAGGCGATAAAGGACGTATTATCACGAAACCGGAAAAAGCGATGGTGCCGAACCCGATTATTCCGCGGCAAATGGACTTACTCGATTTAAGCGTGATGTGCGGTTTGTCCGCCATCGGCTTTTGTATGATTATCGGCTTTTGCAACCGGTTGGCGTGTTTGGGCGGTGCGGCGTTTTTGGTGAACGTGATAATGACGACATTTCCGGTACCGGGCGTTCATCCGCCGCTTCCCAGTGCCGTCGGCAACTTCCTGTTTGTCAGTAAGGATGCGGTTGAGTTAATCGCAATGATTTTCCTCGCGGCGGTACCGGCGGGACGCTGGGGCGGACTCGATTATTTTCTGTGGAATTTCGGCGGAAAGAAAATCGCCGCCCGGTTCGGACTCGGAGAAGAATAATGAAGTTGACCTATGCTTTTCGGCAAGCCGTCGGGAGCGGTTATGTTAAAACCGGCGGCTAAACACCAACATTCACCACCATAACAATACCAATGTCAGATACTCAAAATACTAACGCGGGGCAAGCCCCTGCGGTTAACGGCGGTTTATCCCGCCGGGACTTCAACAAGGGCGGCGTTCTCGCGGCATTAGCGGTTCCCGCTGTCAGTTTGGGGGCGTTCTATACCGGCTATACCGGCACGAAGTTCCGTCCCGTCCGCGTCGGCGTAGTCGGTACCGGCGATGAAGGACAAGTCCTTCTCGGTGCCATCAACCCTGAATACATCGAAGTCAAAGCGATTGCCGACATTCGTCCATACAACCAATTCCGGGCGTTTTACGGCGACTGCTATTCCGATGTTGCCTTGAAAGCCCGACCGGGATTGCTGGCGAAATACGGCTGGAACACCGAAGCCGAAGGACGCAAACATATCAAGGTATTCACCGATTACAAAGAACTGCTGGCGAACGCCAAAGCCCTCGGCATTGAGGCAATTATCATCGGTCTGCCGCTGCACCTTCACGCACCCGCCGCGGTTGCAGCGTTGCGGCAAGGACTGCACGTCCTCACGGAAAAACTGATGGGACACAGTGTTGCCAACTGCAAAGAAATGGCACGCGCCGCCGCCCAAGCAAACCGGCACCTGGCGACCGGTCATCAGCGGCACTACAACATCCTCTATCAAGAAGCGGTTGACCAAATCAAACGCGGGCTGCTCGGCGACATCCATTACATCCGGGCGCAGTGGCACCGGAACAATTCGCCGTCCGGCGATTCGTGGCAGATGCCGATGCCCAAGGACATAAAACCGGCGGACTTGCAGGCGGCGAAGTTGAATAACGAACTTCGGGCTTGGAGAAAAGCGTTGAGTGAAGCCCGCGGTCCTGCTATCGAAACGTGGGCAAAAAAAGTCGCTCAAAAGGAAGCCCAGATTGCCGACATTGTTTTAGCAGCCGGCGGAAAGTATCAGGACTTGGACATTAAATCCGCAAAGGATTACGGTTATCAGGACGGAACATTTAAGGGCGACGGTCAGGAATACGACCGACCGGCAGCGGAAGAGTTGCTCCGCTGGCGGTTGTGGCGGCGTACCGGCGGCGGTCTGATGGTAGAATTGGGGTCGCACCAACTCGATGCGGCAAGCATTTTCCTGGCAGCAAACCGTGACCGGTACCTTGACGCAACCAACAACCCTGCCCCCCGCGGCGAAAAAGTTCACCCGTTGAAAGTTCACGTTTCCGCGAATCGAAACATTTTCCAACTTGACCGGGAAGCGAACGACCATATCACGACGCTTGTCGAATTTCCGGCACCGGATTACGATGAAAAAACGGTTGCCGGTCGCAAACGGAAGATTTGCGTTCAATACTCTACCATCAACGGCAACGGGTTCGGCGGATACGGCGAAATCGTTTATGGAACCGACGGCACGTTGGTTTTGGAAACGGAGAGCGATTCGCAACTGTTCCGCAGCGGCGGCAGCGGGTCATCCGTTTCGGCAAAGTCCGAAGCCGGGGCGTTGGATACGCAGTCGTCGGGACCCGCTCAGAAAGCGGTCGGCGGTGCGAAGGCAGAAGTCAGCCGGGGCTACAAAGAGGAATTGGAACATTGGGCGTGGTGCGTCCGGGTCAATCCGAACAATGCCGACTCAAAATTGCAGCCGCGGTGCAATCCGAAAATTGCGTTAGGCGATTCCGTCATTGCGCTGGTTACGAACATTGCCGCCGACCAAGGGCAAAGTATCACGTTCAACGAGAAGTGGTTCGACCCGTTTGACGATGCTACGCCGGAAACGGATATTCTCAAAGACCCGCTCGGCAAACCCGACTTGAACAAGGATATTTATAAAGCGTAATAACACACTGTTGAGCCGCCGCTTCAGCGGCGGTCATCGTATTCCAATGGCAAAAACGATTTTCAAGCAAATCATCGACAAAGAAATACCGGCACAAATCGTCTATGAAGACGATTTGTGCGTTGTGTTTCACGACGTTCACCCGCAGGCACCGGTTCATCTGCTCGTTGTGCCGAAGAAGGAAATTGTTTCGTTTAACGAGTTGACTGCCGAAGATACGCCGCTGCTGGGGCATTTGTTTGCCGTGATTCAAAAGTTGGCGAAAGAGTTTCATTTAGACAACGGATACCGTATCGTTAATAACTGCGGAAAGGACGGCGGTCAAAGTGTTGCCCATCTGCATTTTCACCTGTTAGGCGGCTGTCAGTTATGAACACGTTTTTACCCAGGCAATGAAACGTTTCCTGCCTTACATCTTCGTTTATCTGCTGCTTGTCCTCATTGCGGGGCTTATGTGCTGTTTTTGGTACGGAGCCGTGCTGCTGGCACCGGTAATCCCCTGTTTCTATTTTTTCATCGACCGTCAGCGGCAGCGCATCATTCTGCCGCTGATTCAAACCGCTCTGGAAACACAAACCTCGCTCGACGAAGTCCTCGATGCCTACGCCGAAACCTGATGGGACTTCAACTACTGCCGGAAAGTCCGAAAGTTCGCTCAACATTTGCGGGACGGATACAGTATTACCGCTGCTGCCCAAGATGTAAAGGGGATATTGCGCTACGACGCTGTCGGTGTTCTTTGCCTCGGCGGCGGTGCCGAAGGACTCCACACGCTGCTTCGTCACACATCTGCCGAGCAAAATGACGGACAAACCGGTTTGCAATCCGTGTTCCGTCTCTATTGGTTCTGCTGGTATATTCCGTTCCTAACACTCCTGCCGGTATTTTATATGGCTGCGATAATGCCGAAAATGGAAGCAATTTATCAGGACTTCGGCATTGACCTGCCCGGAACGACAAAATTGGCAATTCAAATATCAAACGGGTTCATCGCCTACTCGTACTTGATTGTTCCGTATCTGTTGCTGTTTGTAATTGCCCTGATTCTCTATTTGACGGCACGGAGCAGATTGATTCCGTGGAGACCGTTTGGGCTTCGGCGGCTAATGCGGCAAACGGATGCGGTGCGGTTCCTGCGTATTTTCGCCGCCGGCTGGAAACAGCACAAAACGGTTTCCGAAACGGTCGGAGCATACAAACAAGTGGTGCCGGGTCATTATTTGAAAGCGTTGCGGAAAATCAATTTTCTGGCGAGTTCGGAAGCGGCATTACTGGACGCAGCGGTGCGTGTTCAGAACGTTCCGGCAATGCTTAACGAAATTGCCGCCGCCAAAGAACAACAGCAGATTCGGGAGGATAACACACAGGGACAAATCGTGTTCTTCAGCGTTATTCTGTTGATTGGTATATTCGTCGGTTTTCAGGCGGTGGCGTTTTTTTTGCCTATCGTGAAACTGATTGACGTAATGTCAATGTCATACTAACGCTTTGTACAATCGTCTCAACGGCTTCGTCAATGGTCATACCGTCTGTGATGATTCGGCGAGCGTCTTTCGGTTCGCGCAACGGCGCAACTTCGCGGACCGAATCCCGGTAATCCCGCTCGTTAATGCTTTTCAATACTTCGTCAAAATCGCCGGTTTCACCCCGCTGTGCCATTTCGCCTAACCGCCGCCGCGCCCGCTCTTCGGGACTTGCCGATACAAAAAACTTAAACGGTGTATCGGGAAACACCACCGTTCCTTGGTCGCGTCCTTCGCTAACCAAGCCCTTTCCTTCTTCGGCATACCGCTTGGCAACCGCCCGCTGCAATTCAACCATCTGCCGGCGAATGACAGGATTATCCGCTGCGTAACGAATCTTTCCGGTTACCTCTTTTGTGCGGACGGCATCCGTAATATCTTCGCCGTTCAGAAATGTTCTGCCGGCATCAATTTCGATTTTTGCCGTTTGCGCCAGCGTTTCGAGTTGTGCCGGTTCATTCCAATCAACACCGTTCCGCAAGCCGAGCAGTGCAGCGGCACGGTACATTGAACCGGTGTCGAGGTATTCAAACGGCTGAAATAAAACGGAGGTTAACTGTTTCGCTAACCGTTTCGCAACGGTGCTTTTACCGGCACCGGCAGGTCCGTCAATCGTGATAATCATTGTTTTTCTAACGCCAACGAATTGTGACTCTCACAAAACTATCACACATTTTAATCCGCCGGCTATAATTTTCCAAGATAATTCCAACATTCTTTCGTTAACTTGTCCCAATCGCTTCCGAAGCACTTCTCAAACTCTTCTATGCGAATCTCCGGTGAGTCCTTCGACAGCACTGTCTTCGTCTGCATCTTTTTCAGATAAGCCGCTAAATCTTTCGGACGCTGCTTGGCTAAATAATACGTCAAACCCCAAGCGACAGCATAACTGTTGCCCGCCGAGTCCGCCTCGTTAAACGGTTTATCAGCGCGAATCACCGTTTGCAGCGGTTCAGCCGGCTGTGTCCGCAAGTACCGCCTCAACCACAAAAGACGGTTGTCGTTCACCTTCGGCGCAATACTCCAACCGGCTTTTTTACCCCGGTCAGGAACTTCGTGAAAAACCGCCAGTCCTTCGCAAAGCCATAACGGAACCGGTGCGAACCGCGGATGAACACCGGTATTGAAACCGACCAAATGCACCGCCTCGTGAATGACCGACGCAACATTATACGCCGCATTCGGCTGGCTCAAAAATGTTTGAATGTCCCGCGACGATGCTCTGCTCTTGTCGTTTTGCCGCTGCGTTTCCGAACCGGTTAAATCGCACATCACAATTCGGTTCGTTGCTTTGTTGTAATAGGCACACTGTCCCGGTATCATCGTGAATCCTTCGATTTTCGCGAACCGGATAAACTGGTCGGAATTCGTCAGCACCACGGCAACGAGCGGAAAATCCGGCTTTTTCAGCGTTAATCCTTCTCCTTTCCAAAACGAAGTATATCCTTTGTACAGTTTTTCCAATAGTTGTCCGTACCATTGGGCGAACGCTTTCGATGTCAGATAGACGACGAAGAAGTTATCCGTTTCGTGAATTTCCCAGCCGCCGGATTCGGGAAACTCATTTTTTAACCGAATCTTGATTTCTTTCCACAGATACGGCGCGAATTCTTTATCATCGGAACGTTTCGACCGCAGCGACTCCGGTCGGATAATGAAGTATTGACCGTCGCGACCTTCAAATGCCGTACCGTCGCTTGCTTCGAGAACGATGCGTCCTTCATCTTCCCGCTCTTTGCCCCGGTCGAGAAACGTAACGCTGTCCATTGCAAAAAGCGGAAAAACAGATAAGAACAGCGGCACGAGCCGTAAAAAAACAGAAAAATTCATCTTGCTTGCGGTGCGGGAAATTGTTATAGGTGATTTTAGGGGCTAAACGGCGATTAAAAATATAACGATGTCCTACCCATTCCGCAACACCTTTTTTTTGCTTTTGCTGCTGTTTCTTACCGGCTGCGCCGTAGAGAACGAATTCATCGCAAAACTTCCGCTCTTTGAAGCAAAGACGGACAAGATTCCCGGTTTGCAGCCGCCGCGGGAGCGGGTCAAACAAATTCGGCTTAAAGGCGAAAAAGGAGCAAAAGCATCGGAACAGGAAAAAGAAATTCTTACGGCGCAACTAATGGTCGAATACCGGACGTGTCCCGATATGAATATGCGCCGCGAAGCCGTTGACGCAATGGCAAAAATCCCGCACCCGAAGCGGGACTTGTATATGAAAGAAGTGCTGAAAGATTCCGATGCTCTCGTCCGCCTTGCCGCCTTGGAAGCGATGGGTAAATCATTTAACGGTTCAAGAATTGAGTTGGCGGAAATTCTGCTCAATTCGATGAAACACGATACGGACAAGGACGTTCGGTTGACCTCATTGCGGGTTTTCGGCGAAAAATTCCCGTTGAAGGCGAAAAACGCAGCGGTGTTTTCCGGTGTTACAACGATACCGGAAACGGAAGTCCGGCAACTTGCCGAGCCGGTGCTGTTTGAATTGTTGTACGACAAAGTCCCGGCGGTACGGTACCAAACGATGCAAACGCTGCAAAAGGTAACCGGCAAGGATTACGGCAGCGACATTAACAAATGGACGCAGTACGCCCAATCGGTTCAGGGGACAAATGACGCTCCGAAGGAACGGACGTGGGCGGAGAAAATTCCCCGACCGCAGTTGCCGATGCTGAAATGATAAACAAGTGAGTTATCCCGGATTTCACATCTGCCGTTCCAGCGGTGAGCCGGCAGCAAACCGGCGTAATTCTTCCGTGTGCAACAAATCCGGTTCAACGGTTCCCTCCGGCTGTTTCGGTAAATGCTGATTGAACGGACAAACGCTTTGGCAAGTATCGCAGCCGAAAAACCGCCGTCCCCGCTTTGCCGCAATGTCCGCCGGAATTGCCCCGTTTTGTTCAATCGTCCAATAATTCAAACATTTTCTCGCGTCAAGAATGTACGGTGCCGTCAACGCGCCGGTCGGACACGCATCAAGACACCGGGTACAACTGCCGCAGCCGTCAAATCGGGCTGTAATAATTTTACGGCAGTTTCCCGCCCGCGGGTCTTGTATTCTTTCTGTTGTCAATAATGCCGCTAAAAAGAGTTTGCTGCCGTACTGCGGATGAATGAGCAGCGTGTTTTTTCCGATGAAACCGAGACCCGCTTGGACGGCAAAATCCTTTTCCATCAGCGGGGCGGTGTCAACAACGCCCCGGCACCGGGCAGTCGGAAAGAGTTTCTGATGTTTTGCCGCCAACTGTTTGAGCAACTTGCGGATAAAAACGTGATAATCGGTGCCGCGGGCATATTCGGCGATACCGCTCAATGTTTGGACGGGATGCGGTTCGCGGTGAACCGTTGAATACGGAACAGCAAGCATCATCAACGTTTGCACTCCGGGCAGAACGGAACCGGGATGCCGCCGCGGTTCCCGCTGCTGCGCAAGATACGTCATACCGGCGTTCATACCTTCGTCAATATATTGTTCAAATACACTGAACGTTTTCGGTTCTCCGGCAGGAACGAAACCGTAATCAAACGGGACACGGTTGATTTTCATATAACCATCGGTTTCCAGCCATTGTACCGGAATGATGATGTTTCATCAATACGTCTGATTTAGCGTCTAATCCTAATTTCTATTGCCCTATTTTTGTAAAGAGTTACTATCAGGAAAATGAGTTTTTATTTCATTACAACGATTCCAACAACCTTCCTATTTTCTCGGCGTTCTGTCCCATGTGGTACTACGTTTCCCCAGAATTGATCGGGCAGCAATGCCTAAATACGAAATGATTTTTAATGGTAAGGCAACCAATAAACCCATCCGATGCTTTGTTAATCCTAATCGAATTACGCCGCACCAAAAATAGAAGAAATAGGTAACGTAACAACACAACGTTGCTGAAAGTAAAACAATACTATACGTTACATTCAACGGGTACACCAGTAAGACGGTCAAAATTGTTGTACAAAACAGTTGAAAAACGAGCAACGGCCGGCTGATGACAAGTAGGGACAACCCGGCATCGAACCGACGTTTGCGAAACGAGAATAGCCCTTTGAGCATCAACGGCAAACTCCGTTGCAGCGTGAAGATAAACGTCCCGACTATCCATCGTTTCCGTTGGACAGATAACGTTTCTATGACAACAGGAAAATCGCTGTACACTCTTGCTTCATTGACAAAACCAACGCTTATATCATGGCGCAGCAGTTGTAGCGAGTAATCCATATCTTCGACAACAGAAAACGCTTCCCATGGAAAACGTTCTAACACGGTTCTTGGCAAATACATTCCTGTTCCCCGCAACATGACAAAACCGCCGAACATTTCCTTGGGGGCATAAAAGAATTCGTTTTCCAAACAATTCGCAACCGCCAGCAAATAACTCGTTGCCGATTCGTCAGGATTACCGACAACGTAATTGAGTTGCAACGGTTCATTCGGTTCTTTTTGTAATCGTTTATCAAAAGTACGAAGCGAGTGCGGGTCGAGAGTGCAATCGGCATCAATGACCAGAATACCATCGCATTGCGTTTCGTTAAGAATCATCGGAATAGCGTAATTTAGTGCATAACCTTTACCCCGATTGACATCATCGAAGCGTTCAAGAACTTTGACGTTGTAATCGTCATCTATTTTCGATATTTCCTCAAAACGTTGATGTTCGGATTTCTCATCAATCGGAATTCCGCTGTACGCTATTTTTGCTGTCGAATCGTTACAGTTGTCGGCGACAACGTAAATATCGAGCAACTCTTTCGGATAATCGAGTTTGTAATGTAAATTATGGAGCGTATTAAGAATTCCATTTTCTTCATTATGTGCCGGTATTAAGACGGCAAATCGGGTTTTCGGGGTGTCGAATTGTTGGACTTTGTGAGTAAGACAAAGCCCAATGATACCGAGAACGAGATGATAGAGGGCAGCAAGAACGGTAGGAAGAACAAACAAGATACCGACAACAGCGAACAGATAAAAATTGAGCGGATTTACCGACGGAGTTGATTGTGTTTCCCCTGCGAAGAGAGCGGCTGGGAACAAGAAAATGCTAAGGCAACGAACTGTAAGAAGGATTACATCATTAGGTTCGAGGTT
>JAISJZ010000224.1 GCA_031261125.1 Planctomycetaceae bacterium
GGGAAGTAACCGCCGTGACCGGTTCATCTTGTACCAATGTTTATCTTTCGGCAGGCGATGGAATGTGGACGTTTGCCCGCCGTCCCGACCAAGAGACCAACGCAGAATCAAGTGTCGGAGTCCGCGGTTTCTTTCAGCGGGAAGTGTGTAAGACAATGTCTTACGTCAAAGACGGAACCAGTAACACGATTGCGCTAAGCGAAGGAAAAGTACCGGTAATTAAAGACACTGACATCATTGCGGACGGTGGTGTTGCACTCGTTGGTACCATCAATTCTTCTGTTGCCAATGCCAAAGGTGCAAGAGATGTTTGTTTGAGCAACGGGTATAACGCAACGGATAAGACCCGCGTTTCTACTGTTGCATCGAGTTGGCGAGGAAGAATCTGGTCAAACGGACGTGCTTCCGAATCGTGGTTCACCACGACACTTGCGCCGAATTCAATTTCCTGCGCTGCCGGCGACGGTTCACACGCTTACGGAACGTTTTCTCCGTCGAGTTATCACACCGGCGGCGTTCAGGTTTTGTTTGCCGACGGTTCAATCCATTTCGTTTCAAACACGATTGATGTCGGAAGTTTCAGTATGCCGCAGGTTGCGGAAGGCAAGAGCAACTTCGGCGTTTGGGGCGCACTCGGCTCTATGGTCGGCGGCGAATCGAAATCACTGTAATCAGACAAAAGCAGGGGGCGTAAACCCTCCGCTCACAATTCATTATTTGTTATTCATTTATAGGAGAATTCCAATGGACAAAAAAGGTTTTACACTTGTCGAATTACTCGTAGTCATTGCCATTATCGGCGTTCTCATCGCTTTGCTTTTACCGGCAGTTCAGGCAGCGAGAGAAGCGGCGCGGCGTATGCAATGCTCGAACAACTTCAAACAACTGGGACTGGGGCTGCACAACTACCACGACACTTGTCAAGCATTTCCGGCGGGTAACTGTCAGTTCTATGGGTTCAACCAATACGAGAATGGTACCCCGACCAATTCGCCGTCAAACGGAGCAATTCTGTTTCTCCTGCCGTTCATTGAACGTTCTTCGGCGTATGACAATTATGTGACGCACGCCAAGAACACGCCGACAAATGTTGATATTCCCGGTGCGCTTTGGGATATTGCCAGTGCAGACCGGTCGTGGACGGGCGAAAAATTTGAAATGATTATTTGTCCATCTGACTTAGCATCGCAGGAAATAACGCAGCCGCTCTGGCAAACGGCAACCGGTCTGAATTATTCCCGGACCAATGTCTATTACAGTGCCGGTGACGCAGTATGGACGTTCGCCCGAAGGAAGGACCAGGAATCGAATTCAGAATCTCACGTTGGTCACCGCGGATTCTTTGAGCGGGAAGCGTGGCATTCAATGGCATCTATCGTCGATGGAACCAGCAATTCGATTGCATTAAGCGAAGTTATTTGTCCGGTTCGGCGGGGAACTGCAATGCTCAAAGGCGGTGTTTCGCAAGTACCAACTATCAACGGTAGTGTGGCAAACGCAAAGAACGGAGCAGCACTGTGTTTAACAAACGGATACGATGCAACGGATAAAACGAAAATTGCTAATCCGGTAGATGGCAGTTGGCGGGGCTGGTTGTGGACAAGCGGCAGGGCGGCGGAAGCGTGGTTTAATACTTGTTTGCCGCCTAATTCAATTTCGTGTTCAACCGGCAATACTTCTCATAATTACGGCGTGTTTCCACCTTCGAGTTATCATACCGGCGGTGTTCAGGTACTGCGGGTTGATGGTTCGGTTACATTTGTTTCCGACACCGTGAACTGCGGCAACATCAATGACGGTCAGACCGCCGACGGTCCAAGCAACTTCGGCGTTTGGGGCGCAATGGGTTCCATTGACGGCGGGGAAAGCGCGTCTTTGTAGTCAATTAAATCGGGGGCGTAAGCCCCCGCTCTTGTTCACTATTCATTTTTCGTCATTCACAAAAAAGGTTATTTCAATGAAACATTTTTCATTATTTGCTATTCTTTGTTCGTTATTCATTTTCTTGTCCGGCTGTGCGAAACAGGACAAGCCGGAGGGATTGCCGGAATTACTTCCGTATGAACTCATTCTCACGCAAGACGGCAAACCGCTGCCGGGTGCAAACGTGAGTTTGACGGCACAGCCGCCGGGACAGTGGATTGTCGGCGGCGGTACTGATGACAACGGCGTTGCGAAGATTTATACTCACGGCAAATTTGCCGGTGCGCCTGCCGGTAAATACAAAGTCGTTATCACCAAAACGGTTACCGAAGGCGGACCGACAGAGGCGGATAAAAACAATCCGAGTTATAACGGCGGCAGCGGTAAGATATTTTCTTTGGTCGATAAACAATTCGGCGATGTAAAGACAACGCCGTTGGAAGTTGACGTTAAAGCCGGTGAAAACAAAGCAACGCTTGATGCGGGCAAAGCCGTAAAAATTGCAATGCCGCAGATGTAGAATCCGTTCCGCTAACATACTCCATCTTAACCTTTAACTTTCTTAATCCTTAACTCCTATGAAACGCAGAGATTTTTTGAAGCAGACCGCCGCTCTTGCCGCGGTACCGTATTTTTTATCAAGTTCTCAACCTCTGCGGGCAGAAGCACCGAGCGATAAAGTCCGTCTTGCCCTTATCGGCAGCGGCGGTCGCGGCTGCGGCAATGTTTGGGGATTCAACGGAATCACCGACATCGTTGCGGCTGCCGACGTTGATTCGTCTCACTTGAATTACGCACAACAAGCCGGTTTCGGGAAAAAGGGACCCGATGGTAAAAAACTGCCGCTTGACCTATACAAACATTACCGCGAGATTCTTGACCGGAAAGATATTGATGCGGTCTATATTGCCACGCCCGACCATTGGCATACTGCAATTTCAATCGAGGCGTTACAGGCGGGCAAGCATGTATTCTGCGAAAAACCGCTGACGCTTACGATTGCCGAGAATCAACTGATTCGGGAAGCGTATAAGAAGTATGACCGTGTCTTTCAAGTCGGTTCGCAGCGGCGGTGTCAGCGCGACGTATTTATGATTGCAATAATTATGTGCCGAAAGGGAATGTTGGGCGAAATGAAACGTATCGTTTGCGACATCGGCAACCATTACGTTTGTCCGCCGTTGCCGAAAGCAGAAGTTCCGGCAGAATTGGATTACGATTTTTGGCTCGGACAGGCACCGCTGGCGGATTATGTTGCATCGCCGGAGACCGTTGATTACTTCCCCGGCGGTATAAAGCGTCCGCGGCACTGCCGGACACACAGTACATTCCGCGGCTGGTACGAGTACAACGGCGGAAAACTGACGGACTGGGGAGCGCATTTCATTGACAGTGCAATGCTGGCGTTGAACGAAACCGGAGCGGGACAGGGACCGACACTCATCAAATACATTTCATCGGAACATCGGGTTCCGTTCAAAGACGGTTATCCGACTGAATTCGACCGGTACAATACGGCGGTTAAATTCAAATTAGAGTGTCTTTTCCCAAGCGGTGTTGTTATCGAAGTTTGCAGCGACAGCAATGACGGTACCGGTGTTCTTTTCGAGGGAACCAAAGGCAGAATTCACGCTAATCTGGAACGGATTAAGGGCAAGCCGTATGAAGACATCGGCGGACAACTGCTGTCAAACGGTTATGCGAAACCGTACCCGGATAATCCAGAATTGCAGAAACACATTTTGCCGGAAGATTTTGCTCAATTCTACAAAGGCAAAAAGACCGAAGGACATAAAGAGAACTTCGTTACCTGCATTAAAGAAGGCGGCGAACCGGTTTCGGATGTCAATTCTACCGTTCAAATAATGAACGTGTGTCATCTCTTGGGCATTGCTGACCGGTTGGGACGCGATGTTGTTTGGGACCCCAAAACGGAAACAACCGGTGATGCCCAATCGCAATCGTTTTTAGCGAGGGAACAGCGTAAGGGTTATGAATTGCCGAAGTTATCGTAACATTCCTCACGAAAATGAAAGGTTATCACGATGAAACGATTCGCTGGGGTTTTGTCCTGTTTTGTTTGGCTTTGTTCTTTTGTGAACGCCGCCGAACAATCTCCCAACACTCTTTCCGCAGAAGAAAAAGCGGAAGGTTTTGTATTGCTCTTTGACGGCAAACAACTTTCACCGGAAATTTGGCAAGGAGCCATAGACGATTATCCGGTAGAACAAGGAGAACTTGTTTTTCGCAAAGGGGCAGTCGGAAATCTGTTGCCCCGCAAGGAATACGAAGGATTCGTCTTGCGGTATGAGTTCCAACTTCCGCCGGGCGGCAATAATGGGGTTGCCCTTTGGGCAGCACGTCCGAAGGAAGGAAAAGAATTGATATGGATGGAAATTCAGATTCTCGATAACAGTTCCGACAAATACAAAGGTTTGGAGGATTGCCGATACAATGGTTCTATCGTCGGTATTGTGTCTGCCAAACGCAATGCGGAAAAACTTGATTTTCTGAAACCGGTTGGAGAATGGAATTATCAAGAGATAACCGCCCGCGGTTCAAAAATTAAGATAGTTCAGAATGGAGAGACGATTCTTGATGCCGACCTTGATGAATTCAAGACCAAGCCGACTGCTGACGGCATAGTGCGTCCGGCGGTACATCACCGAAAAGGGCTGGTTGGTTTTCTCGGACACTATGACCCTGTACGGTTTCGCAACATACGGATTAAGGAATTACCAACTTTGTGAAAGGTTTTTGGGAGTGTTCACTAAAAGATAGTTGTGTGTAAATTTAACTCGGATGTGTTAAAATTAGATAAAATGCAGCATATAGATAATAAATTATGACATATTTTATATTTTCCTATGTGCTGTACTTTACCTAAACCGACAAGTTTAGAACACGGAGAGCAAAAACTATCTTTTAGTGAACACTCCCAGGTTTTTGTGTCAGATACGAATGGAACGATGCGGACGTTGAAACGGCAAAGCAACACGGTTTCGAGACAATCGTTTCTCATCTCGGCAAGGTAACGCCGGAACAAAATACGGCGTTTGGACGGTCGATGACCCGGCTCTGATGAAAAAATTCCTTCAGGCAGGTTCTAAAAACTCGCAATTCCCTTGAGCCGAAGTGGTTTCCCTCTCACGTTGGTCAAATTTTTATTTTTTGTATCATCCGTAACGGCTTTTTGTTACCGTCAAGGCGGGCAGTT
>JAISJZ010000226.1 GCA_031261125.1 Planctomycetaceae bacterium
CACTCTTTGTTTTTCTTTTTTTCCTTTCGTCTTCCTTTCTTTCCCCCAGCCCTCCGCCCCTCCCCGCACAAGAGTTGATTCAAAAAGGCGGTATCGCCGGAATCGTTCCGCCGGGTAAGACAGCACACAGCGGCACAACCGGCTTAAAAACACTCTGGGGCAAAGAAATTACAGCCGGAAATGTTCATCAGGACTATCCGCGTCCGATGATGATTCGCAAACAATGGCTGAACCTTAACGGACAATGGACAATCGCCGAAAGCAGCCGGTTGAATCAGCCGCAGCACATCCTCGTTCCGTTCCCGATTGAATCGCTGCTGTCCGGTTTGAACTCCGGCAGCAATTCTTCATCGTTCGTGTATCAGCGGGAATTTACGATTCCGGCGGATTGGACGAAAGACAACCGGGTTCTGCTGCACTTCGGGGCAGTTGATTGGGAAACGACCGTTTTCGTCAATGGCAAAGAAATCGGACAGCACCGCGGCGGATACGACCCGTTTTCGTTCGACATCACCGATTACATTCACCGCCGCGGCACATCAAATCTGTTGACCGTCAAGGTTTTTGACCCGTCGAACAAAGGGATTCAACCCCGCGGCAAACAATCGCAGGAACCGGCCGGTACTTGGTACTCCGCGGTGAGCGGAATTTGGCAAACCGTTTGGCTTGAACCGGTGCCGCAAGATTACATCCGCAGTATTCAGATTTTTCCTGATGCCGATAACGGCGTACTGATGATTTACCCGTTCGTCAGCAGTTCCCGGAAAGGACTGACGCTCACCGCCGAGGTGTTCGACGGTGAAAAGCCCTTGACAACGGCTTACGGCGGCAGCGGCGGTCCGCTGCTGCTTAAATTGGATAAGAACACGCTGAAATGGTGGTCGCCGGACTCTCCGAATTTGTATCAACTGCGGATTCAACTGCTGGAAAACGAAAACCCCGTTGACCAAGTGAACAGTTATTGTGCCTTCCGAACTGTTGAAATTCGGAAAGATACCGCTAATCGTTCCCGTATTTATTTGAACGGTAAACCGTTTTTCCTGATGGGCATTACCGACCAAGGATATTTTCCTGACGGTCTTTACACGGCACCGTCGGATGCCGCAATGCGGATGGACATTCGGATTGCCAAATCACTGGGGTTCAACACGCTTCGCAAACTTTGGAAAATCGAACCGCAGCGTTGGTATTTCTGGTGCGACCGGCTCGGAATGTTGGTCTGGCAGGAAATACCGGGCGGCGATAACCGGACGGCAGAATCGCAGGCGGAGTTCGGGGAAGAAATGCAGCGGATGATTTTAACGTTAACGAATCATCCGTCGGTGATTGTTTGGTCGGTTTTTTACGAAGGAATGGGGCAGCACAAAACGTCGGAGTACGTTGACTTGGTGCGGCGGATTGACCCGTACCGTTTGGTGAACGGAACGAGCGGCTGGCGGGACACCGGCAGCGGCGATTTGAATGTTCATCACAAGTTTCCGGGTCCCGAAATGCCGGCGGACGACGCGCCGCGGGCAACTGTTGTCGGTTCGTTCGGCGGTTTTACGCTTGTACCGCCCGCGGAGAACCGGTGGACTTCCGGTACTTGGGGATTTCAGCACGTTTCCGATTCGGATATGCTGTTGCAGCGGTACCGGACGGCGCACGAGCAGTTGCGGAAGATGATTAAGGACAACGGATTATCCGGCGCGGTCTTTCATCAGTTAACGGATGTCGAATCCGAGTGCAACGGTTTGACGACGTATGACCGCGTTTTGTTGAAAGTGCCGCCTGAGGAGTTTTACAAAATCAATCGGGAAACGATTGAATCCTGCCGGTGAACCTGTAAATGACCTCATCATTTCATTCTGTCTTTTATCGCATTTATCAAATATCGCATTTATCAAAACGGTCGAAAAAATTTGTTCTTGACGCAACAGCGGATTTTTCATACAGTCCCGGCTGCCGGTTATCAGTTTCCGACTATCAACTATTTTTGGACTACCTCCAACTCATCGACACGTCCCGCGTGCTGGTCTTCACTTTGGTATTAACCAGAGTGAGCGGCATCGTTATCACTTCGCCGGTTCTCGGCGGAAGCGAAATACCGGTGCAGGTCCGTGCGCTGACGGCGTTCGCTCTGTCGCTCCTTATTTTACCGTCGCAGTGGTTTGTTCAAATCGTCGAGCCGAACAATTTGGCGGCATTTGCTGTCCTCATCGGTGCGGAATTGGCAATCGGGATGACCATCGGCTTGGGACTGAACATTTTTTTCACCGGGGCATCGCTTGCCGGCGAACTCGTCGGACAAATCGGCGGACTTTCCGCATCGCAAATCTTCGACCCGATTTCCGGCGACCAATCGCCGCTGCTATCGCGGATGCTGCAATACTTGGCAATCACCGTGTTTGCCGCTGTGGGCGGTTTGAACGTTCTCGTCGCTTCGCTGATGGACACGTTTGAAACGCTGCCGCTCGGAGAATCCGGTTTTGAAACGTCCGTTGCGTTAACCCTCGTCAAAATCCTCAGTTTGAGTTTTCATTTGGCGATTCGGATGTCCGCGCCGGTTCTCGTTGCCGTCCTCGTTGCAATGCTCGTAATGGGACTGCTCGGTAAAACGCTGCCGCAACTGAATCTGATGTCCGTCGGCTTCGGTGTCAACAGTGTCGTGATGTTCGCCGTGTTTGCCCTGTCGCTCGGTGCCGGTATTTGGTGCTATCAGGAACGGATTACCGATGTTCTGTCAATGCTTTTCGAGGGACTTCATACCGAAGTCAATTTGGACGCAATGTGAGAGACAATTTTTGTCAATTTCGGTTCCGCCGCGTTGGCGGCCGCAATAATTTCTTCAACATTGCCCGGTTTCAGCGCATCCGGCAATGCCATATCGGTAACGATTGACAAGCCGAGAACTTTCATTCCGCAGTGAACGGCAACGAGAACCTCCGGTACGGTGGACATTCCGACAACATCCGCCCCGATACCGCGGAGAAACCGGTACTCTGCCCGTGTTTCGAGGTTCGGTCCCAAGACCGCAACATACACGCCCTTATGACAAATGAAATTTTCCTTTCGGGCAACTTCCAATGCCTGTTCGATGAGTTTGTGGTCGTAGGGTTCGCACATATCGGGAAACCGCGGACCTAACCGGTCGTCGTTGATGCCGGTGAGCGGATTGACACCCATCAGATTGATATGGTCTTCAATCACCATAATATCGCCCTGCTGGTACTGCGGATTCATTCCGCCGCACGCATTGGAAACGAACAACGTATCCGCACCGAGGGCTTTAATCACCCGAATCGGAAACGTGATGCTCTTCAAATCGTATCCTTCGTAAGCGTGAAAGCGTCCTTCCATCGCGGCGACGGGTACGCCGTTGAGTTTGCCGATGACAAAGTTTCCGGCGTGTGTCTCGACCGTTGAACGGGGAAAGTGCGGAATATCCGAATACGGAATAACGGCATCGGCTTGAATCTGTTTCGCCAGATTACCCAGACCGGTACCGAGGACGATACCGGCTTTCACGGTGCCGGTGAATTTCGCGCGGATAAATTGAACGGACTCTTGAAGGTGCTGATAGAGATGAAGCATAATCGGATTGTTAGGTTGAGGTTTCTTTCGGTTCGTCTTTTACTGGTTCTTTCGGTGCCGGTTCCTCTTGTGCCGGTTCTTCTTTTTTATCTTCTGTATCAACCGGCGGCGCAGTTGCCGGCTCGTCTTTACTCATTCCCGGCAAGTCAGGCAGTTGCGGCTTCGGCGGTACGGCTGGCGCAACCGGCGGCTCATCGCCGTCTGCGTGAATGTGTCCCGGTTCGCCGTGAACCGGAGGATTTGCCTGCTTTGCCTTAAAGACGTTCTGTTCCGTCAAGTGAATTTTTTTATACACATCTTCGGGAATGACATAGTACCAGTCCGCAAAACGCTCTGACAACTTTTCTGTCCGCTTTTTTCCGTCGGTAACGGCGGTGTCATAGCGTTCCTGTTCCCGCTTGTTCGATTGTTCCGCCTGCTGTGCCGCTTCCTTCGCTTCCTCAATATCTTCCTCTTTGCCTTCCGTTGGAATCTTCGGAACTTCCTTAATATCCGGTTTCGGAATCACCGCTTCATCGAAATCCGCTGTGATAAACAGATAGCGGTTTGCGCCCATTTTCGCCGGTTCATCTTTCTGCCCGTCCGCGTCGGAGGAAGCAGGACTGACCTCCTCTTTCACTTCCGATTCGGTGCCGGTCAGGTTTCCGAAACGCAGATGATACCGGATACCGTCTTTCATCCGTAATTGAATATCACCCTCGTTGGACAACAGTTGCCGCTTTGCCCGTGCGGTCTTTCCTTTCAAGTCCGGCATCTGTACCAGATAAAAGCCCGACTTTTGCAGCGAAGCGTCGTCCTTGATTTTCTCGAACGTTTCGCCTTTCCGCAACGCCTCCGCCAACACCGCCGGTTTCTTCGTTACGCTCACGATTTTCAAATCGTTCAGTGCCGAAATCATTCCGTCAAGCGTTTCCGTATTAAGTTCCTCGCCCTCTTTGATTTTCCGTTCGTAATACTCATATTTTTCGCCGCGGAACCCCATCCATTTTGCGAGCGTCCATTTTTCCGGTCCTGTTGCCGAACCGTTGTAATCAAGCGTTAAATCGCCGGTGAACGTCGGCTGCAATTCGCCGACAATACCCTGATTCGTCAACTGATGTTCAATTTTAATTGAGTATTCGTCAACGTAAATTTGTTTGATGTCGAACGTACTGATGTCCAGCAGGTTCTTTTCAATCCATTCGTCAAATTTTGTCGAAAACCGGTTAGGGTCAATACTCACGACATAGACCGGCAACTGTCCCTGTACACGGACGTAGCGCAGATTTTGCGTCTCCGGCATCGAAAAACCGCCGTCCTTCTTTTCGGCAACCTCTTTGCCGATAATCAGGTCCACGAGTTTGTCCGCGTTGGCATCGGTGAGCGTAATTTTCGTTCCGATTCCTTCGCCGAGCGAAGCGTTTTCTCCGGCGGGGTCAATCACGCCGTAGAGTTGGTGCATCGCCGTTGTATCTCCGCCGCCGTTGTCCGCCGCCGCCACTTCCAGAACTTTCAAATCATACAACGCCTCGGCTACTTTGCCCATCTGGTCTTTTGCGTCCGCCGGATAATTTTCGTGCGACGGCACCGACCAAACGCCGTTCACTTCGGCAATTTGGAAATTCTCCAACTCTTTGGCAGCGTTAAAGCGGTCAATTTCCAACTTCTTAACCGCCAGCGGGTCCGTGAATTTTGCAAAAAGGGCTTTACCGACCATTTCTTCCAATTTGATTTCCCGCACCGCCGGTCTGCTGAATACCGCAACGGCAACCAGCACTACGGCAAGGGCAAGGAACACTGCTGTCTTCGTTGTTTCGTTCATTGTTGTGATGTATCGTTTTGCGTTATCTTGTCAAAAAAATAATTTCAACGATAATTCTAATACATTTCAGCATCTTTTCAATACGGTCTTTTGTGAAGACGGACTTTCTGCAACGCTGCACCGGTACGTTTTACACTCCTTTGCCTTTTGCCGAAAGAGCGTTGGAGTATATCGAACGTCATTTCACCCCGCTGCCCGGCAGCGCGGTGCGCCTCTGGGACGCGGCAGCCGGCACCGGCCATCTCGAACATTACCTGCCGCCGGATATGCTGAAACACTGTTATCTTTCGACATTAGAACAAAACGATGTTCAAACGCTTCAAGCGAAGTTTCCCGGCGCGGCGGCGTTTCAGTACGATTACCTGAACGGCAAGACGGAACAACTGCCGGTTCCGTTGCAAAACGATTTAGCGAACCGTGCCGTTCAATGGCTGATTCTGGTGAACCCGCCGTATGCCACGGCACAAGATGCGGCTCTGGGGAAAAAAACGAAGGACAGCGTGGCGGACACACTCATCCGCGGAAAAATGCACGCCGAAAAATTGGGCGAAGTGTCCCGCGAACTTTACACGCAATTTTTGTACCGTATCAAAAAAGAATTCAAAGACAAAACCGCTCTGCTCGGTGTGTTCGCCCCGTTAAAGTATTTGGTTTCCGGCAATTATCAGAAATTCCGGGACAACGTTTTTCATTGCGGCTTCCGCGGCGGATTCGTTTTTTCGTCGGCAAACTTCGGCGGCACGTCGGCGGCGGGCAATTTTCCGGTGTCGTTTATCGTTTGGGACATCAACGACGAACGCCGGATTGATTCACAGGACATCGTTTTGGACGTTCTGGACGAAAACGCCGAAAAAACCGGTGTGAAAAAATTGCGGTTTGCCGACCGGTCGCAGTTTTTGAACCGGTGGATTAAACGTCCGCCGGCGGTACAGGTGTTTCCGCCGTTCGGTTCCGCACTGACGGTTAAGGAGAACAACAAGGATGTCCGCAACCGGATTGCCGACGGATTTCTTGCGTCAATGATGTGTCCGGGCAATGAACTGCAATGTCAGCAAAAGACGGTGCTGTTGTCGGGACCGCAGGCAAGTGCCGGGGCGTTTTCCGTTGTGCCGGACAATTTTGAACAAGCAATGGTTGTGTTTGCTGCCCGGCGGGTGCCGAAAGACCATTGGCTTCAGCACGTTGACCAATTTTTGCAGCCGAACAGGGAATTGCCGCCGGAGTTTATCACCGATTGTGCCGTTTGGACGCTGTTCGACAGTAAAAATCAAACCGTTGCTCTGCGGAACGTGAAATATCACAATAAGGTGTATCAGATTGAAAATCATTTGTTTCCGTTTGCGCTGCCCGAAGTGCAACGCGGAACATCGGGCAATATACCGGACAATAGGAAGGAATCGTTCGCGGCAAAGTGGCTGACGCAGCGGCAATTTTCGCCGGCGGCGCGGAATGTGCTGGAAGCGGGCAAAGCGGTTTATCGGCTGTATTTTCGGGAGCGGAACCGTTTGCCGTTGGAGAAGTACAGGATTGAGACCGCCGATGCCGGTCTGCGGCAGATTATGTTAGCGTTGCAGGATGCCGGACAGGGCAGGAACGAATCGGCGGTGCTGAAAGAGCGGCACGAAAAGTTGAGAGTAATGATATTACCGCAGTTAAAGGACTACGGTATCCTTTAACGGCTGCCGCGGACAAACAGGCGAAAATAAAAATACGGCGATTTCGTCATTGCCGGCGGTTCTCGGCAGTAAAAAAACGGAATCGCCGCCGTTGAAAAAACGTTCCAATTCGTTCCGGTACGCTGTCCACTGACTTGCGTAAATCCGAAACACGCCTTGCAGCGGTCGTCCGGTGCGGACTTCGCCTTCGCAGCCCGCTCCGGCAACAAGAATCACCGGCAGCAGCGGTTCGGCGTTTATCAACATGTTGACAAATTTCTGCGGAAATTCAAACGGATACGATTGCAGCAGCACGGAACATTCCGCACGGACGTTTGACGGCGGGACAGTATTGAGAAATTCCATTACCTCCCGAAACTCGGCACGGTGCGTCAGACCGAAAAGGTTCATCGTTGAATCAATATGAGGGGGATTCTGAAGACCGCTTTCTACCATAAAAAGAGAAGAAAAGAAAGAGTTTTCAAAACAGAAAAAAAGCGGGAAACGGTGTTTCCCGCTTGTGAATCTAATACGCTTTCAGATTTGCCGCCGTTGACTCAACTTCCCTGTCCTTCCGCTCCAGCACCGCAACGCCTGCCGCTGCCGCCTGCTCGGTTACGTTCTCGTCAAACGACATACCCGCAATACCCAGATACAACTTGTGTTTCGCATATTGCGGAAATAACATACGGAAATGCTCAACCTTGCGGTTAATGAGACGCTCTAAATCGTTCGGATGAATTCGGTACTTCACCTCGACAACCGCAACAGACGAACCGTTGAATAACACGATGTCGAATTCATCCTCGGTCTGTCCCTTGCTTAAATGAACGTTCTTCCATATTTCATCATAAGCGGCACCGCAGAACGTCATCGACTTTTTCAATGCCTTGAAAAAGAACTGTTCAGCATAATGTCCGTTATTATGACCGATGCCGCCGAGTTGTTTGCCGACGTGCTTGATGGTGCGTTCAAGTTTTTCGATACGCCGGTCCGCTTCGGCGGAACGCTCTTTTTCTTCCGCGGCGCGTTTGTCCGCTTCGGCGGCGCGGCGGTCGCTGTCGGCAATGTACGCTGCCAAGATTTTTTCTAAATCAACTTTTGATTCGCTCATTTTTCGGTTCGTTCATTAGGCATAGAAACACAAAGTATTTAACGCAAATAATACCGCCATTATACCAAGCGAAAACCCCGTTGACAACGGTCAACACAAAATGCGGGATTCCCAGAATCCCGCTCGTCAAAACAACAACCAACCACTACACAAGGTTCAAGGTTATTTCTTCATCCGCCGTCTGGCAGCCAAACCGGCACCGGCAATACCTAAACCGAAAATCAGCATCGTTGCCGGTTCGGGAGTCGTGCTGGGGTCGGGGGTATTGCCAAAAAACGAGAAGTCGCCGGTGAAGTTCAGGTCTGCACCAACACCGCCCGTAGTGTCACTATTGCGGACATAGATGTCCAGAGTATAGTCACCACTCGCCAAACTGGAAATCACGAGAGACGACGGGTTGCGAGTGTCGTATTGGGCATTCGGCGTGACATTCAGACCGGAGACAGCCGTCCCGTTAAGATCAACCAAAAGCAGAGCGTCATCACCCCAAAGTTTGCCGCTCAGCGTCCAATCACCGGTGAGTGACAATTTGCCGGCTTCGCCGAGAGAATTTTCGCCTTCATACTGCGAAGACAAAGTGAATTGGGCTGTGTACTTGTAAATCCCTGCTGCGCTAATTTGGTTCCAGCCAGGGAAACCGCCTGCAGCCGGTGTGCCTTGATAAGAACCATCTTGGTATGCGCCAGTGACACTTGATACGCCCGTACCCAGACTAAACGCATTTCGCAGGGTACCCTGTGTAGTAGTGTCGGCGATGTAGGCGTTGGTGGTGATAAGATCGGTGGTGG
>JAISJZ010000233.1 GCA_031261125.1 Planctomycetaceae bacterium
TTAATCGTCGGGAATAACGCGTCCTTCGTCGAAACAGCAATGACCGTCATTCCGACTCCGTCAACCAAATTCTTTTTATAGAATTCGGCATCTTGTTCAAACGGTTCAATCAGAATGCAGACATCTTCCGGGTTCATTACCTCTTCAATGCCGTGAACGACAATCGTACCTTCGAGGTACTGACTGCGCTTGCGGGTGATTTCGTTGGTCTTCAACGCCAACTCTTCGGCAACTCCGTTGTTGCGACCGGCAAGATAAATCACCGGTGCGTCCGCAATTTTCTTGATAAGTGCGGTATCGTATTCCTCGGCAAGTACCTTTGCCGCTAGTTCGCCCGCCTCCGTTTTCCGTTCCCGGCAAGTGCATTGAAAGTCCGTTAAACCGACTTCAACGGACTGATACACGAGGGCTTGCTCAACCACGCTCATCGTTGCCGCAACGGCATCTTCTTTGCCGCAGGACAGCACAACGGTATCGGCAATTTCAGTAAGTTTTGTCCCTGCATTTGCCGTGACACCGAACAGGTGCGGATGTTTTTCGGCGGCAAGTTTCTGAAACAGAACGATGAGTTCCTTCGTTTGTCCGCTGTTCGATGCACCGGCAACCGTCCAATTCGACAAGTTGAAGTCCAGTGACTCCCGTCCGCCGGCACTGGCAAGCGTAATGTTCCGGTCAGGGTCGCGTCCCAGCATCGAAGCGATTAACTTCTTTGCCGGAAAGATTCGGCTTGACCCTTCGCCGGTCATAAACAGTTTGCCCGTCTTTTTAACAGAGGCGATGATGTTTTCGGTTTGTCCGAAATCGAAATTTGCGATAATTTCGGGCGCACGCAGCATTTCCCGAACGAGTGCGAAATTCCTGTATCTGGTGTCTGTGAGGTTCATTGTGAATTTGTTCTTACTGATAAAGCAGGAAACATCCATTATGTCCGATAATGTTCAAAAGTCAATACATTGAACCGAATGAAAATTTTACACACCGTCCGGCAATTTTTTTCCCGATTTTTCACTGCCGAACGTATTAAAATGAGTGAAATAGGGAATATAGTGAGAAAAATAAAAAAAATTAGAAAAAAAACCGAACAAAAACCGCCCTGAATCCGTATTAACGGTGCAATAGTCGGCAAAATTTTGACTTTATGGAAGGTTGGCACGGAAAATGAAACATAATCATCCTGTAAGAAGCGTTGTCAAACGAGGTCAGAACAGGCAATATCAGAAATTAGAACGTACCTACTCGAATTGACAGCGGTGTAAGGATACAATAGAAGCCGAATCCCCGGTTTCGGCAGAAAGGATTGGGTGATGATATGTTCAGCACAGCACAAGAAATGATTCGCACCGCGGCAGTTAATCTTTCTCAATGGACGGACGAAGAGTTGATTCTCGAATACCAATCGACCCGGCAGCGGGCGGCGTTCGAGGAACTCGTCAGCCGGTACGAACGGGAATTGTTTAACTACCTGAAACACTACCTCGGCAATGCTGAGACCGCCGAAGATGTGTTCCAAGCAACCTTTCTGCAAGTTCACCTGAAATGTGAACAGTACGAATACGGACGCAAATTCCGTCCTTGGCTTTACCGGATTGCTACGAATCAGGCGATTGACCTTCGCCGGAAAACGAAACATTTCCAAATCGTCAGCATTGACGAGCCGTGCCGTAATGAATATGGTTCCGCATCGTTTGCCGATGTTATTTCCGTCGGCAATGTTGAACCGGTTGACGGCAGTATTCGGAATGAACAGGCAGTAGAAGTGCGGGAGGCGGTTGAAAAACTGCCGGATACGTTGCGGCAAGTGCTGTACCTCGTATATTTTCAAGGAATGAAATACAACGAAGCCGCCGAATCGCTGGGCATTCCGTTCGGCACGATTAAGAGCCGGCTGAACGCTGCCGTCAAGAAATTGAACACCCTTTTGACAAACGACTGATGAACCGCGAAACATTACTCGGTTATTTAATGAACGCGTTGGAAGACGGCGAGATGTCGTCCGTTGAGCAGGAACTTCTCCGGCAGCCGAAACTGCGCGAACAGTTGGCGGAACTTCAACGGGAAATTTCGCCGCTGGCAAGCGTTAATGAGATGAGCGACCCGCCGAAATATCTTGCCGAAAAAACCTGCAATAAGATTTGGGCGGCAGCCGGCAAGGACGAATTATACCGCGGCGAATTTGATACCGCCGGTTTTAACACCGGCGAGGACACTGTGATTTCGATGCCGATGTTTGCCGAACGGAACAGAATATCGGATTTGCCGTCAGACCGCTCCGATATGTTGCAGGCAATTCTTGCCGCTTCGCCGAAAATAGAGTCCGCAAACACCGAAGACGTTGAGAAAATTGTCAAACGCTTGAAGCGGAACGTTCCCCAGCCGGCGGTGCGGAAGCCGGTGCCGCATTTTTACCGGAAGTACGACATTGCGGCAGCATTTGCCGTCGGAATTCTTGCTGCGCTGTTGGTGTTTCCGGCACTGAACGGCAGTACCGTAGGACAAAAGGAATTTTCGATGACGCAAACACCGGAACCCGTTGCTGCTTCGCAAGTATTGTCTGAACCGGAACAACAAACGGCAGCCGTGTTGGATTCGCCGATGGAATTGGTTGACAGCGGGGCAGATTACGTTCCGTTGACAGTGCCGACCCCAGGCAGAGACATTATTTTGGGGGATATTATTCTTGGGCAGACAAGCGATTTGCTTTTATCGCACAGCATTGACGGAACAAAGAACGGCTGGCAGAATATCTCGTTTTCCACACCGGATATTGCGAATCAAGCAAAAATTTTCCGTAATAAATAAAAAAAACAGAAAATTTCCTTGACTTCCTATTGTGGATAGTGTAGAGTAGTGCGGTGTTTCAATTTCACCACCAACACGAAGGAGAATCAAATGAGGAACAGTAATGTTAAATTAGTGGGGGGGGGGCAATCTGCGCGGTTTTACGCTGGTTGAACTTCTGGTTGTTATTGCCATCATCGGCGTTCTGATTGCTCTCCTGCTTCCAGCCGTGCAAGCAGCGAGAGAAGCGGCGCGGCGGATGCAGTGTACGAACCATCTCAAACAAATCGGACTGGGCATCCACAACTTTCACGACACGCGGAACGGTCTGCCGCCTGCCCTCATCGGCAACGGTATCGGTTCAAGCGTCAACGACGGCGAACGCTGGAACCGCGGCGGAACAATTTATGTGTTCCTGTATCCCTATATGGAGCAGCAAGCACTGTACGAGTATTTTTCTGCCGGTACCGACGACCCGCGGGGCGAATCCCGCAAAGGTTTTAACCGCTGGTTTGCCAACGGCTGGTGGAATTCGTTAACCGGGGAACAAAAGAGTTCTTTTTCGGCGATAACGTGGGTGATTTGCCCCAGTTCGCCGCGTTCGTCAAAATTCAACATCACGACGGACACCGGTCAAGACCACGAAGCGGGCAATAATATGGCAAGCGGTCCGGTTACGGATTATGCGATGGTCATCAACTTTGAGAACTCCAATGCGAGTTCCGGTACACCGTGGTGGCATATGGGAAATACGAACACGCTTTCCCATACGTGCCAAGAAGGACCGTTCCGCGCTGCCCGGCTGTCCGATGCTCATAATGCCAATACTTGGACGACGGCGGATACAATGGCGAGGTTTCAGGACGGAACGAGTAATCAACTTTGTTTCGGGGAAAAACACATTCCGCAGGACCGCGTGGGAAGATGCGGAATTGCCGTGAATGCAAATAACGATAGTGCCAACAACTGCGGCGACTGTAACTATCTCTTGTTCGGCGAGCAGCGGTCGGTATCCATTGCCCGGTTTGTAGAACACGCATTTGCTATCTGGGGAGCGTCAAGAGTGCCGGGGATTATTCAGCCGAACATTGACGGCTATGTAACCAATGACTGGGCATCGTTCGGCAGTTTCCATCCGGGTGTTTGCAACTTCGTCTATGGCGACGGTTCTGTTCACGCTATTTCGGCAACGATTCAGCCGCAAACACTTGCTTATTTGGGACATTGCAGAGACGGACACTCGGTTTCGGCACAGTAAGTTGCATAACCGCTAATACCGCCGCTTCGGCGGCGGTCAAACAAAGATGAAACATTATTCCTTATTCCTTATCTATTGCTCGTTATTTGTCGTCCTTATTTCCGGCTGCGGTAAAAACGTCGGACTGAAAGGGCGTGTTCTTCTTTCTGATGATAAATCGCCGCTTACCCAGGGAGTTATCTGTTTTGAAAAGGACGGCTATATCGCGCGCGGTCCCATCGACAAAAGCGGTAACTATGTTGTCGGTGCCGAAAAAAACGGCGGCGGTCTGGAACGGGGCGAGTACAAAATTTATTTTCAGAATACGGAAAGGGTAACCTATCCGACGGACAACACGGTTGCTTCACTGCCGAAAATAGAGAACATCATTGACCCGAAATACAACAAGGCGGATACATCGGGCTTGACGCTGGACGTGCGGAAATCGCAGACGTTCGACATCGAAGTTGACCGCTTCCAAAAGAAATAGCGGCAAGGGATACTTGTTAATCGGCAGCGGTTCGTTGATAATGAACCGTTGCCGGTTATTTTTGTATATGCGAGAACAACACGAAGGTGACCCAGCGTTCTTTTTTTGACGGGGAAGTGAAAACGAAAAAGCGTGAAACGCAGTTTCCCGCTCGTGATATGCCGCCGTGGGAAATCGACGATTTGAAAAATAGAAAAGTTGCGAAAATCGTTTTTCCGACGCTCTACGGCGCGGTTCTCGATTATCTCGTTCCGCCTCAGATGGTGCAAAAGTTAGAACCCGGTATGCGGGTAATGGTGCCTCTGGGTAAAGGCAATAAACCGACGGCGGCATACTGCGTTGATATAAAGTCCCCGCCGCTGACGGTACAACTTAAACCGTTGTTGTCTATCATTGATGACCGGCGTTTGCTGGACGACAAGATGCTGGAATTGACGCGGTGGATTGCGGATTATTATCTTTGTCCGTTCGGTCAGGTTCTCGAAGCGGTGCTGCCTGCCGGGGTACGTTCACAAGCCGGAACACGATTGACAACGGTACTGTATCCCGCACCGCTCACGCCGCAATCGGCTGATGCCAAAACGATATTGACGAAAAAGCAATTTCACGTTCTCGATGTTCTGCGGCAAAGTCCTGAACCGTTAACGTCGGGTGAATTACAGCACGCGGCAAAGTGTTCGCCCGCCCCGATTGACGGATTGAAACGGTTAAAACTCGTTCTTGTTAAAACGGTTCGGCGGAACAGTGTATCAACGGGGGAACTTGTTCCGCCGCCGCCGCAACTTGTTGCGCCGCTAACATTAAATGCCGACCAAAAACGGGTTCTGACAGAAATTGTCAGTACGGTTCAAGACCGCAAACACGAAACGTTTCTTCTGCACGGTATTACCGGCAGCGGAAAAACCGAAGTGTATATTCAGGCGATTCAGGAAGTTGTCCGCCGAAGGAAACAGGCAATCGTTCTTGTCCCGGAAATCAGTTTAACACCGCAGACCGTCGGACGGTTCAAGAGCAGATTCGATAACGTAGCAGTTCTTCATTCGCATTTGACGGATGCGGAGCGTCATCGGCAATGGATGAGCATTATCAGCGGCGAGGTGCAAGTCGTTGTCGGAGCGCGGAGTGCGGTGTTCGCTCCGCTGCCGAAGTTGGGACTTATCGTCATTGACGAGGAACACGAACATTCGTTCAAGCAGGACACTGCTCCCCGGTATCACGCCAGAGATGTTGCGAGAAAGCGGGCAGAATTGCTGAGTATTCCGTTGATTCTCGGCAGTGCCACGCCGGCGTTGGAGACGTATCAGTTAACAACACGGACGCTGTCAATGCCGCAGCGCGTTAAAAATCTGCGGCTGCCGGATGTACAAATCGTTGACCTGCGGGAAGAAGTCCGGCAGCGGACAACGCGGGGGGCGATACACCGGCAGTTGTACCGTGCTGTTTACGAGGCACTGCGGAATAAAGGACAAGTGATTCTGCTGTTGAACCGGCGGGGCTTTTCAACGCATATTCAATGTCCGGCGTGCGGTGAAGTCGTGAAATGTCCGAACTGCGATGTAACGCTGATACATCACCGCAGCGAAGAAATCGCCTTGTGCCATTACTGCGATTATCAGATACCGGCACCGGCAAGATGTCCGAAGTGTAATTTTCTTGGAATCAATTACAGCGGTTTCGGAACGCAGAAGTTGGAAGCGGAAATCAAGTCGCGGTTTCCCGATGCAACAGTTCTGCGTATGGATACCGATACAATGCAGGGACCCGGTGCCCACGAACGGGCTTTAACAAGATTCCGAAACGGCGAGGTGAATATCTTGCTCGGTACGCAGATGATTGCAAAGGGCTTGGACTTTCCGAACGTAACGCTGGTCGGCGTGATAAACGCAGATACGGCACTGAATTTACCGGATTTTCGGGCGGCGGAAAAAACGTTTCATCTGCTCACACAAGTTGCCGGACGCACCGGTCGCGGCGACAAGGGCGGACGGGTAATTATTCAAACGTTCAGCCCTGACCATCCGGCGATTACGGCAGCATCGAAACACGACTACGAAAGATTCGTGAAACAGGAATTGCCGGTACGCAAGTCGCTGGGTTATCCGCCGTTTTCGTCAATGATACGCATCGTTGTCCGCGGCGAAGATGAAAGAAAAACGTTGGAGTTTGCGCAAACGTTGGCTGCGGAATTTGTTCCTCAGAAAAAAGAACTGCGTATTCTCGGTCCCGCACCGGCACCGTTTGCAAAGTTGCGCAACTTTTACCGGTTTCATATTCATCTGCATTGCCCGGACGGCGAATACCTGCGGGAAACGGTGCGCGATGTTTCCAAAGAGTTAAAAGTGCCGAACGGCGTTCAGTACGTCATTGACGTTGATCCGGTCGATATGCTGTGAGAGTGTTTTATTGCAAAAAAGAGTTTTTTGAACTGTTCATTAACTCGTTGAGCAACTTTCGGAATTCCTGAAAACTCGGCGAGGTGTTCTGCTGTGCATCAACGTATTGCCCGATGTTGTCCGCCCAGCGGCATTTTTCTTTACCGATGAGCGGATAAGCGTTTTTTTTCAACCGTTCGGCACCGCCGCGGAATACAGCATCGGCAAGCACCTCCCACGTTCCGCACACGCTGTCCTGCTCATAACTGTCAATCACATACTTCTTCGCTAACGGATACGCCCGATAAACCGCCGCCGGGTCGCCAAGCAGCCACGCCTCGCCTTCTTCCACCGCCAAACGAACACCGCCGGGCGGACGCGGAGAACACCTGTCAAACAGCGATTCGAGTTGCTGCTGAAATTTTTCCCTGCTGTGATAATCAAGGTCAACAACCACGACCACAACGCCGTTCTTGTGCGGCAGCGAACGTCCGTAAGCCCGAAGCGTAACGCTCAACGTCTGAAACAGAACATCGTCCCACGGCAGCGTTCTCGCCAAATGCCGCGGCATCCTCGCCATTACCCGGTGCTTCAATTCCTGTATGTTCATTATCCGGTACGGATTTTTCCCGATGATTTTCGGAACCAGATGTTCCAGCATCAGTTTCCCGGAAGCGTCTTCAACGAGGATTTCAAAATGCACGGCTGTTCAAAGCGGTTTTCAAGGGAATACGATAAAAATGATAACGCTGGGCAGCAAGTTGTACGGCAGAATGTTTGACACGGAAGGAGGAGTACATCATAATACCCTGTACTCCCCGCTGTCAAGCCGCGGAACTAAACACTTTTCCATTTAACCGGACACGAACAATGAAACACGTTTTTTTTGCTATTGCACTGCTTTTCCTTGCAACTGCCGTGTTTGCGGCAGAACCGCCGAAACCGTCCACCGGTGCGTCCGGGGAATACACTAAACTCGTTTGGTCGGACGAGTTCGATTATGAAGGACTTCCGAACCCGGAAAAATGGGGCTACGAGACCGGCTACGTCCGCAATAACGAGAAGCAGTATTACACGAAAGCCCGGATAGAAAATGCCGAAGTGAAAGACGGACAACTTATCATCACGGTACGGCAAGACGAGTTCAAAATCGCGGATAAGACGGCACCGATAACGTCGGCAAGCGTTATTTCCAAAGGCAAAGGAACGTGGAGCCGGGGACGAATTGAAGTGAAAGCCAAAGTGCCGTCGTCGCTCGGAACGTGGCCCGCGATTTGGATGCTGCCGCAAGATAGGAGTATGGGCTGGCCCCAAGGCGGCGAAATTGACATTATGGAACACGTCGGTTTCGCACCGGAAAACGTGCATTTCAACATTCACGTCAAAAAAAATCATCCCGGAAAGGACAAAAAAATCGAAGGCAAAACCGTGCCGTTCGGCAAAACAGTTCCTATCGGCGATGCCGCGGCGTTTCACATTTACGCGGTTGAATAATGGTTCGATGACCGGATTGATTTTTATTACGACGAGAAGAAGGTTTTCACCTACGAAAATTTAGGTGAAGGCGAATTAGCGTGGGCTTTTGACAAACCGTTTTACGTCATTTTGAATTTGGCATACGGCGGGGCGTGGGGCGGCGCGAAAGGGACAGACGATTCCAAACTGCCGCAGGAATTCCGTATTGATTATGTCCGCGTTTTCGGAAAATAAAAAAAGCAAAGAAAAATCCCTGTTTTTATCTTTTCTTTTGAGCAAGAGATAGTTTTTAGAAGTACCCGAATGAATACAGCAAATCAGCAAACACGTTCTTACTTGATGAGCAAATTCGAGCAGATGGGAATCCGTCCGCAGCCGCGGCTCGGACAAAACTTTCTCATCGACTTGAATTTGCTGCGGTTGCTGTTTGAATCGGGACAAGTCGAATCAAACGATGTCGTCCTTGAAGTCGGTACCGGTACCGGTTCGCTGACCGCCCTGTTGAGCGAAAAAGCGGCGGCAGTGATTACCGTTGACGTTGACCCGGTAATGCAGGATTTGGCAAAACAAGAACTCTTTGGCCGCAGCAACATCCGGTTCCTGAAAATGGACATCCTGCGAAACAAGAACACGTTGCGGCAGGAAGTCCTCGATGCCGTGAGAGACGAATTAACGGGCGGAACAAGTTCCGCCGCTAACAACAGACGCTTCAAACTTGTTGCCAATTTACCGTACAGTATCGCCACGCCGTTAATTTCTAATCTGCTGTTGACGAATATGCCTCCGTCAATGATGTGTATAACGATTCAAAAAGAACTTGCTGACCGTATCACGGCAAAACCCGGCACCAAAGATTGGGGGGCATTGTCGCTTTGGACGCAGTCGCAATGCCGAACGGAAATCATCCGCATAATGCCGCCGACCGTGTTTTATCCGCGTCCGAAAGTTGACTCCGCTATCGTTCGATTAACGCTGGACGAGAAGCGGCGGGCGAAGATTCCCGACTTGAAATTCTGGAACGAATTTTCACGGGCTATGTTCTTTCACCGGCGTAAATTTTTGCGGGCGGAGTTGTGCAGTGCCTTTAAGACGACAATACTACGGGAACGGATTGACGGTATAATGGACGAAATGGAATTCGGTACCGCGACCCGTGCGGAGACGCTGCCGCTCAAAACGATGCTGCGGCTTTGCGAAAAGTGCCGGATAGAATTGCAGAAACTGCCGGAAAAAGACCGGAAAATTTTATAAGGAAGTTCTAAAAACTCCTAAAAAAAAAGAAAAACAAAGAAAAATCCCTTTTTTATTTTTTATTTTTTTTGAGTAAAAAATAGTTTTTAGAAGTACCCGTAAGCATTGCTGCATTTTTACGGAGGATAAAACGATGAGCCAAAAACGTACCAAAGTGATTTTGATATTCCGCCGGCGGCTGTTCACGGCACTGACGTTGAAATACAGTGCTGTTTATCTATCGCTCTTTTTGTTCCTTTGGGGTGTTGCGGTGCTGGCTCTGCGGGCGGCAGTTTCTCCGGTGATGTTAAATGCTGCCTATTACGGGTTGTTTACCGCCGCACTGATGCCGGTAATTGCTTGTTTGCGTGCAAGGACAGCCGTTCCCGGCGAGCGGACGCTGGGGGCTATGTTAGACCGGAATAATCACGCCGGAGGATTGCTGATGACTTCCTTTGAAACGGAACTGGGCGATTGGGGAGAACAAATTCAAAACGTTGCCGTTCCGGTAATCCGTTGGGACGGACGGCGGGCGGCGTTGCTCGTCCTTCTTGCCGGCGCGTTTGCCGCAGCGTCATTACTGCTGCCGGTGTCGGCGGTGTCGAATTCGTTCCGGCACCGGCTTAATATCGAAGACCAAGTTCATAAATTAACGTCGCAACTGGATGTTCTTGAAGAGGAAAATTTGTTGACGGTCGAAGAAACGGAGAGTAAGAAAATCGAATTGGAAAAGATTCAGAAGGATGCTGAAGGGGAAGGACCGGTCAAAACGTTTGATGCCCTTGACCATCTTGCGGACAGAATGAATCAGAAGGCGGCGGAGGCGGCGGAACAGGCGCAGAAGGACACCGAAACGCTGGCAAAAGCCGAGGCATTGTCGCAGGAAGTCAAAGAAGTGTCGAAGGAATTAGACGAAAAGCAAGCGAAGTCGCTGATAGACGGATTGGCAAAATCATTGGAAGAGATGTTGAAAAAGAACGCCGAACTTTCGGAGGATTTGAAAAAAGAGTTGGCAAAAGACAACAAGCAGGATTCCGAAAAAAAGAATAACGGGAAGGATTCGGCAAATCCTGCGGAAAAAGAAAAGCAGGACGCAATGAAGAAAGCATTAGAAAAGATGCTGGAAGAGAATAATTTGCAAGGAATAAATCAGGAGCAGTTGGAGCAACTTTGTGAAGCGATGAAGCAATGTCAGGGCAATGCCGAACGAATGTGCGAGAATCTGCAAAACGCCGGTTTTCCGCTCGACCCGGAGATGCTCAAAAAATTAGCCGAGAGCAAGGAAGTCGATAAAGAGGAAGCGGAACGGATGTTGAGCGACCTTTGGGCAGAATGTGATTGTGAAGGCAGCGGCGGGGGCGAACCGAACTCTGACGGAGAAAAATTGAGTCCGCGTTATACGAAGAAACAGGATTGGACGACCGACCCGAATGCACCGCCGGAGGACACCCGGTTCAGTAAAGATGCCGATGAAGAGGGAGCGGAGTTTAAGGCAAAATTTTTACCGCCGGCGGATTTGGAGGCGTTCAGGAACAGTCAAAAAATTGGTGCGTCGATTTCTGCGCCGGATGTTCCGAAGGAACCGGTTGTTGTCGAATCGGCGGGCGGTGTTATCGAAAATACTGCCGGTACGGGAACGGCAAATCGGCAAGTGATATATCCGAAGCATCGCGGCACCGTCGGTCGGTACTTTGAAAAGAAATAAGGAAGTTTCTAAAAACAAGTTAAAAAAAATTCACCTTTTTGGAAAATTTGTTATTGACATTTTGCCGAAGGTGTATTATCATATGGTTTGTAGTACCGTTTCAAGTTCAAAATTATGACAGGAAACAGCAGAGCGTAATCGAAGTTTTGCTTTTGTTTTTGCCTTTTATTCATAGTTTTACGCTTGAAACGGAAGTAGTCCTTAGGTTCCGTTTTTTAACAGGAGATTTTCCAATGAAAAAGACAATGATTTCCCGCAGTGCTTCTCCCAAAACCGCCGCTGTTTCCGGTTGTAATTAAAATTACGCCGAACAGTGCCGCTATTTGTGCCTGCGTCAGCCACACTGTCTCGTTCTCCAGCCGAACTTCCAACTGTACCGTTCGTTGTCCGGTTGATACAAAATAATCTCGTTAAGGGTGTTCATTCTCTTCCCTCCACAATCCCAATCTCCGCCGCCGTCAAACCGTAATGCCGACCAAGTGTGTTTTAGATAGCATTTTTCTGAAAAACTAACACGACCATATCGAGTAGTTTCTCTAAAAATGAATTGGAAACGGTTTCAAGTTTATTTTTATTATATCGCCTTGTGAAGGAACGCCGTTTACCATTGCTCTTTTCCTACGGATTCATTCGGATTCGTCAACTCTGTTCGGAAAGATTCGCCCGAATAGTCCCTGAAAAGTTCTTCAAGAGTCCCCCTTGGGGCGGTGGTGGGTACTTTGCTTATCAGGAGTTTATCATTTTCGACTTCTAAAAAAACTTTGTCGTTCGTATTCAATCCGAGACGCTGTATAATTTCAGCCGGAATTTGCAAACCCTGATTATTACCCCACGTTGAAATAAATGCCATCGTAGTCATCGGAACACTTCCTTATTTTGTAGAAGTATATCCGGTCTATTTATGAATGTCAAGATACAAACTGATTATTCTCTTCCCTCCACTACCTCAATCTCCGCCGTCAAGCCGAACATTGATATTGGTTACGCCGTTATCATCCTGATACAGAATAAAACTGCTGCTGTCCGGTTGTAATTCGTTATTCTTTTTCAGGGAGTGTTCACTAAAAGATAGTTTTTGCTCCCTGTGTTCTAAATTTGGCAGTTCAAGTAAAATACAGCACATAGGAAAACACAAAATATATTATAATTTATTATCTATACGCTGTATATTATCTAATTTTAACACGTCCGAGTTAAATTTACACATAACTATCTTTTAGTGAACACTCCCCTTTTTCATTTCATTCGTCCCGCCGATAAACGGTTTATTTTAGCCGTTTTAATAAGTCGTCGGCGTTCCATTCCATTTTGGAGAACGCAAACCAACGTTTGCCCAAATCTTTCAATGATGCTCCGAGATGATAAACGGTACGGTCGATGAGGATAAAACGGTCGTGAGATTTGTTGAATTGTTTTACCGTAATCGGCGGATATTGTGCGTGAAGTTTGTCCAAATCTTTTTGCAGTTGTGCTGAAATTTTGGCAGTATAAATCGTCGCTGTCACGTTGGCAGCACGTTTGGCAAGAAGCAGAAGAACACTCTCGTCAATGTAATTGTCAATAAGCATCAGTGATTTTTGGCGGATTTAATCAAATCTGCGGCGAAGGCATAAGCGTCAAAAATCTGTCCGTCGTAAAAAATCCCTTCCACCGGCGGCAAAGCGGTTTTCACGAAAAAGTCAATTTTGTCTTCGGTAACCGCAACACGCCGTTCAAGACGTTCAAACCGCTGATTGACCGCATAACCTTTTAGAAGATACTCTTTGAGAACACGGTTTGCCCATTGGCGAAATTGCGTACCACGAAAGGACTTTACTCGATAGCCAACCGAAATAATGACATCCAAACTGTAAAAAGTGGTTGGACGGTCAACATTAGTAATATGCAAAATTTGCATATTACTTTTTTCGTCCAATTCCCCCTCTGAAAATACATTACGGATATGACGTGATATGACCGATTGGTCTCTTTCAAACAGCACCGCTATTTGTGCCTGCGTCAGCCACACCGTCTCGTTCTCCAGCCGAACTTCCAACTGCACCGTATTGTCCGGTTGATACAAAATAATCTCGTTAAGGGTGTTCATTCTTTTCCCTCCACTACCTCAATCTCCGCCGCCGTCAATCCGTACAATTTGCGGTGGTGTCGGCGTTTTGCTCTATCTCTCACCCCGCATTCTAAATACCAATTCATAGTTTTTGATGAAATCTATTTCCTCTTGTGTTAAGCCATAAAGCGGACAAATCAAATCATCAATTTTATCTATTAAATGTTTTGAATATACGAGTTTATATTCCTTGTATGTTTTTACCTTGTAACTGCTAGTACCGCTTGGTGTTCGGACATTGGCATTTTTTTCAATATCCTCTAAATACTCTGAAGGCAGGTTCTAAAAACTCGCAATTCCCTTGAGCCGAAGTGGTTTCCCTCTCACGTTGGTCAAATTTTTATTTTTTGTATCTTCCGTAACGGCTTTTTGTTACCGTCAAGGCGGGCAGTT
>JAISJZ010000277.1 GCA_031261125.1 Planctomycetaceae bacterium
TTTCCATCATGGTCGAAAATGTAACGGACGTTTTCGTCGATTTTATCGAGTTTCTCAACCTCTTCAAAGTTCAAACTCATTCCTCGTGAATCGGGCAACGCTTCCGGTACAAAGCCGCCGGCAAAACCGCTGGGATACGAATTTTCGTCGTAAATCCAGACGTTCATATCGAGTTTTTTCGCTTCGTCGAGGGTTTCTTTCCAGCGTGCGAACCATTCGTCGGAAAGGTACGGTGTCATCAAACCGGGGCGGGGATGAATCCAGACCTGTTTGATATGTTGCGCCGCTAAATCCCGCAGCGTGCCGCGAACCTGCTCTTCGGTCAGCCGGTCGTTCCACGTCCACAGCGGACCGGTGCTGTAATCCCGATGCGGATTCTTGAAATTATCCCGCAACTCGGCGAGCGTTGGATTTGTGAGCGGATTCAGTTTGGATTCTTGTGCTGTTGTGAAAGCGGACGGCAGCAACAGTACCGCAAGGACAGCAGAAAACAAGTAGCGCATCGGAAACTCCTGAAAGACGTTGATAACCGGTGTGAAAGCGGTACCAAGTATAACACGCCGGACTTTGTTATTAAAGGGTACTTCTAAAAACTGTTTTTTAGGAGTTTTTAGAGTACTTCCGTTTCAAGCGTAAAACTATGAATAAAAAGCGAAAACGACAGCAAAACTTCGATTACACTCTGTTATTTTATGTCATAATTTTGAACTTGATGCGGTAGTACCCTTCGACAATGTGTTTCTAACGAACGGAGGTTGCGGTTGAAGCCGTTAGAGTTAATGACTGCTGCTGCCCGGCGGAAAAAATACATCAATGCGTTACCGCATAGACGAGAATGTTTGTGCCGATTTCCAGTGCCGAACGGTCTTTCAAACCATAGGCATAAGGATGCGGAAACTGTTCCCAGCCGTTGCCCAAGTCGAACTTGCTGTAAATCACGCCCGGTTTGCCGTCGAACATCACCGCTTCCAATTCGGGACGTTCTAATTGCCCGAAATCCTCATACGTCCGCGGCGTATATTCCGCCTTCGAGATATTGAACTGATTGTTGTACAACGGATGGTCTGCCGGCACCAGTTCTAACTGCTGGTCGGGAAACGCTTTACGGATTTCCCGCCTGAATGATTCGTCAAACGTCGTCCGTCCGCAGCACGCATCGGCAAGGAAAATACCGCCCGCCTTCACAAATTGCCGCAGCCGGGTAAGTTCTTCGTCTGTCCAAACAAAATCCCGGTGTCCGGTCATATACCACAGCGGATATGTCAACGCTGCCGGGTCTTTCATCTGAACGTTTTGCCGCTTGAATTTGACTTCCATCGTCGTATTTTCCTTGACGAATTTCATCAAGTTATGCACCGCATCCGGGTCGGGGTCCCAATCGCCTTCGTGAACAATTTGGGCAAACACAAAATCATCCCGGCTCGGTGCCTTATCTTCGTGATAAACCTTCGAGGTACTCAAAAACCGACCGAGTTGGAAAGTGCCGAGCATATAGGTTACGATATTTGCCCCGACTTGCCGGGCAAGGTCAATCGTCATCCGGGTACCGCGGTCGTGTTCGTGTCCGTCCCAGCCGCAGGTCATATCCGCCGTCGAGAAAATCACGGCATCCCGGCAGCCGACTTCGATGGATTCCAAACTGGGTTCCGCCGAGTATTCCGCGCCGTCGGCTTTTTTGTAGCGGAATTGTTGATTGAGTTTGTAATACGAGGAAAACACTGGATTATCCGGCAGCATTTTCCGTAACGGACGCTGCGGGAAAATCAATTTCATTTCTTCGCGGAACGAATCGGCAAAATCCTTCCAGCCGCAACAGGCATCGGCAATCACCGTTCCGCCGTCGATAATGTATCTAGCCAGATTTTCACGGATTTTATCCGGCAACTCGAATTTATTATGTCCGGCGACGAGCAGCGTCGGCAGTTCCCGCGGGTCCCACGAGAATGAAGCAACGTCAGATTCGACAGCCCGATAATTGATGCCGAGTTTGGAGTTTGTCCAATCGAGCAGCGTTTTGACATCGGCGGGGTCGGTCATCCAGTCCCGGTACATTGTTTGTTTGCCGTCCTTGACAATGAAATGGGGCGTACCGAGGGCGAGTTTGCCGATAAGAGATGGCGGACTGGGCGGACGTTTCTTTTCACTGCGGCGCAGCGGCGTAACGGGCAGCGGCAACGGGGCGAATCCTTCGCCGCCGGTTTGCGTGGCGTTGACGGCTTTCGGCGGCGGTCCGCAGTCAATCGGACCGGTATTTTCCTCGCCGAGAACAGCGGCAGTCATTACACCGGTTGCGGATGCCCCGCTTGCGGCAGCAACACCGGCGGTTACGGCGGAGCGTCCCGTCTTCTTCAAGAATTCACGGCGGGAACGGGACTGTTTGTCCCGATTTGCGTCCGATAACTGCTTTTCCATTGCTGCACCTCACAAAAAAAAGAATTGAAAAACATCCGGTACCGCGTCAATGGTCCGTTTCGGCGCAAAACACTGCCCCGTACCTCCTAATATCCTAGTTGGTATTTCCCAAAATGCAAGTAATTTTTTTTCCAAAAACGGCAAATTTTTCAGGATTCTTTTCTGCCTTTGCAATATCTCCCGTTTATAGTACAATGGAGAGACCGCTTGTCGGCAAGCGGATTAACGGAGAACTTAATGAAACGCAAAATACTCGTCACCAGCGGCTTGCCATACGCCAACGGTCATATTCATATCGGTCACCTCGTCGAATATCTGCAAACAGATATTTGGGTGCGGTTCCAAAAATCCCGCGGACACGACTGTGTCTATTTCTGCGGCGATGACACTCACGGAACGACGATAATGCTCCGCGCCCGTTCCGAAGGCAAAGAAGAGGAGGAAATCATCGATGAAATGCACGCCGCTCACCTCCGCGACTTCAACGATTTCGGCATCGAATTCGACCACTACGGCAGCACCAACACTCTTGAAAACCGCAAACTTTGCAGCGAAATCTGGACGGCATTCCGCAACGCCGGTCTCGTGGAAGAAAAAGAAATTGAACAACTTTACGATACCGAAGCGCAAACATTCCTTGCTGACCGGTTCGTCAAAGGAACCTGTCCGAAGTGCGGCAAACCCGACCAGTACGGTGATAATTGCGAATCCTGCGGGGCGCATTATGAACCGACCGAACTGATTGATGCTGTCAGCGCAATTACTGGAACAAGACCGGAAGTCCGCACGGCGAAACATCTTTTTGTGAACATTGAAAGAGAACATCCGTTTCTTGACAAGTGGGTTCACAGCGGAGCATTGCAGTTGGAGATTGAAAATTATCTTGCGGGGCAGTTTCTCGGCGAACCGCTGCGTCCGTGGGATGTGAGCCGACCGGCACCGTATTTTGGTTTCGAGATTCCCGACAGTCCGGGCAACTTTTGGTACGTTTGGTTCGATGCCCCTATTGGCTATATGGGCGCGACAATGGAATGGTGCAAGAATGTTAACCGCGACGGCTTGCCGCCGCTTGAACAATTCAATTTGTGGTGGCGTAATCCGAACGCCGAAATTCATCACTTTATCGGTAAAGACATCACTTACTTTCATACTTTGTTCTTTCCGACGATGCTGAAAGTCGCGGGTTTTTCGCTGCCGTTTAAGGTTCATATTCACGGTTTTCTGACCGTCAACGGTGAAAAAATGTCCAAACGGCGGGGAACGTTTATCCTTGCGTCAACGTATCTGAAATATCTTGACCCGTCTTACCTGCGGTATTATTACGCCTCGAAACTGTCCGGCAGAGTCGATGATATTGACTTAAACTTCGAGGAATTGCAAGCAAAAGTCAACGCCGATTTAGTCGGCAATGTCGTCAACTTGGCGAGCAGAACGGCGAAGTTTGCGGCGCAGACGGGGTTGTCCGAGGTGTATCCCGATGACAACGGCTTGTTTGAGCAGGCGGCAAAATTCGGCGAAGAAATTGCCGACGCATACGAAACAGGCGAATACAGCAAGGCAATCCGTTTGATAATGGAGTGCGGTTATCGGGCGAACAAGTTCGTTGAAGATGCTGCTCCGTGGACGCTGGCGAAAGACGCTGATAAAAAGAGTCAGTTGCAGGACGTTTGTACCATCGGCATCAACTTGTTTCGGCAAATCGTTGTGTATCTTGCGCCGATTTTGCCGAAATTGAAAGCGGACACGGAAGTACTGCTCAACGATAATTTATCCCGTTGGGACTGCGCAAAAGAACACTTACTCAGAACGGAGGTCAATCCTTATAAACATCTATTGTCCCGCGCGGACACGAAAGCAATGGAGCAGATTATTGAGGACAGTAAAGTTAGCGATGGGGGCTTACCCCCAAATGCGGCGGGGCAAGTTCCTGCCGCTGACAATGACGATGATGCGGCATTGCAAGCCGAGCCGCTGTTGACGGAAAAAATCAGCATTGACGATTTCGCGAAGGTTGACCTGCGGATTGCCCGCGTGATTGAAGCGAAGGAGGTTCCCGAAGCCCGCAAGTTGTTGCAGTTGACGCTGTCTCTCGGCGGCAATGAGATACGGAACGTGTTTGCAGGCATTAAATCGGCGTATAAACCGGAAGAGTTGGTCGGACGTTTGGTGGTTTGCGTTGCCAATTTACAGCCGCGGCAGATGAAGTTCGGATTGAGCGAGGGAATGGTGGTTGCGGCAGGACCCGGCGGAGCGGATATTTTTCTGCTTTCGCCGGACGAGGGAGCGAAGCCGGGGATGCGGCTGCACTAAACTGACAGTCCGACAGCAAGTTTTTTTTCTAACAAAAGTTTTTTAATTCCGTATAGATGAAAGAGGACATTCATTACCATTACGGAGTTTCCAATGACCACGACTATTCTTTC
>JAISJZ010000300.1 GCA_031261125.1 Planctomycetaceae bacterium
GAACGAAGTTGACGCATTTTATCAAAAAGCAGGGGAATACCTTGATAATACGCAGAACCGGTGGAAAGACATTGGGGTATTTCAGGAATCATTTCAAAAATATTCGTCTGTTTCCGGTATCTGGAAACAGCGGAAGGAAATTTTTAAGAAAATGCTGGAAGATTTGCAAGCCGGAATCAGGAAGTACCGTTATACCGCCGAATGGAGTCAACGGTCTAACGCGTTCTATTTTTATTTTTTTTTCTCTGGGTGGGCGTTCGTTCCTTGTGTAAATCCGGCATTGATTTTGCCGCGGTGTTTCATCACATCCCGGCGGGGACGGTACTGCGGTGTTTGCGCTGCGGCAGCGGTTTTAGCCGGTCTGCTTTGCCGTATGCTCTCTTGACGAAACATTTTTGCTGCAATAAAATACTGCCATAAGACGTAGCCGGTTTCAAAAAATGCCGTTTTTTTCTCCCGCCGTAAGCGGCAGGGCTAAACTTTATGCCGTCCGATTCCCGCCGGGTTCAAGAAATCGAAACGATTTTGGGTTTGAGCCGCCTTATCAGTTCCGGTTTGGAACAGCAGGACATCTTGTCGGCAACACTCGACCTGCTGCACGATGAACTCGGCTGGTCAAGAGGAGTGATTCTCCTTGTTACGCCGGACAAAGAAGGGCTTATCCTCGAAGTTGCCCGCGATAAAACGCCGTTTCAACCCGGCAAACTAACGTACAGCCGCGGCGAAGGAATCGTCGGCTATGTTGTTGAAACCGGTCTGCCCGTCGCTGTTCCGAAAGTTTCCGAAGAACCGAAGTTTCTCGACCGAATTTACAACCGCCGCCAAATTGTTCAGGGAGAAATCAGTTTTATCTGCGTTCCGATTATCTATGAAAGTGAAGTTCTCGGAACGCTGTCGATTGACCGGGAATACAATCCTGATGCTGCTTCGCTCGAACACGATTTGCAAATTTTGAAAATCATCGCCGGTATGCTTGCCTACGATGTAAAGGCACGGCGGCAAACGGCGGAATTGCAAAACACGTTTGAAGAAGAAAACAGCCGGTTAAGAACAGAGTTGATGGAGCGGTTCCGTCCCGAAAATATCATCGGCAATTCTAATGCGATGCGGGAAGTGTATCAGGCAATCTATCAGGTTGCCCCCAGCGACGCGACTGTTCTTATCCGGGGCGAATCAGGAACCGGCAAAGAACTCGTTGCTCACGCCATTCACGTTGCCAGTTCACGGGCAAAAAAACCGTTCGTTAAGGTTAACTGTGCCGCTTTGAACGAAAATCTGTTGGAAAGCGAACTGTTCGGACACGAAAAAGGGGCGTTTACCGGAGCAGTTGCGCAACGGAAAGGACGCATCGAAGATGCCGAAGGCGGGACGCTGTTTCTTGATGAAATCGGCGACTTTTCTCCTGTGATTCAAGTGAAATTTCTGCGGGTGCTGCAAGACCGGACGATTGAACGGGTCGGCAGCAACGTTTCCCGGCAAGTGAATGTTCGGCTGCTGTGTGCCACGAACCGGAATCTGGAAGACGCAATGACGGCGGGGACGTTCCGAGAGGATTTGTATTACCGGATTAACGTGTTTCCGATAATGCTTCCGCCGCTGCGTGACCGGCGGGGCGACATTATGCTTTTGGCGAATCATTTTATTGAAAAGGGCAGCAAGCGGTTGAACAAGTCCATTAAGCGGATAAGCGCGTCCGCGATTGATTTACTGACCGGCTACCGGTGGCCCGGCAACGTTCGGGAGTTGGAGAACACGGTAGAACGGGCGATTTTGGTTAGTACGGAGGGGGTGATTCACGGACACCATTTACCGCCGACGCTGCAAACAGGACGGACAGCGAACGCTGCCGGTACTGGTACGCTGGAAGAGCGGGTCGGCATATTTGAGCAGGACATCATTATTGCCGCGTTGAAACGGAGCAAGGGCAATATGGCGGCGGCAGCAACAGACCTCGGTACAACATCGCGGATACTGCGGTACAAAGTCAAACAGTACAACATCGAGCCGAAACAATTTGCAAGATAATTTGCAGCGGACAACGCCTGTTGTTCACCATTTATGCGGTTCTCCGCCGCTCGGCTGCAATACGTTAATGGTTTCACCGGTCTGGATAATCACAAACAACCCTTTTTTCAATGCAAACGCCTGAATATTCTCCCGAATGACACCGCCGCCGATTGCCGCAATGATTTTCCGCTTGTCATTCTTGCCGTCAAGGAACCGGCGAAACTTGTCCATCCGCTCTAAATGCTCTTTTACGTCGTCAATAGAAAGATTTGCCTTGATTTCGACGGCAAGAACATAATCGCCGTTTTCAAGAAACAGGTCAATTTCACCGGCAAAGCCGAGTGCCTTGTTTTTGAACTCGTAGTGTCTGGCACAGGTTGTAAAATCATACCCTAATCCTTGAAATTTACGAACGATACCGCCTTCGACGATTACCTCAATCAGTTCGCCGATACGGTCGCCGAGAGCGGCAATCTTCTTGTTGAGTTTTTCTTCGGATTTGGCAAGACGTGCATCTATCTCCTTGCGTTCTTTGGCAAGACGCGCATCTATCTCCTTGCGTTCTTCGGCGAGACGTTCATCGGTTTCCTTGCGTTCTCTGGCGAGACGTTCATCGGCTTCCTTACGTTCTTTGGCGAGACGTTCATCGGTTTCCTTAAATTGCCGGTCGGTTTCTTTCGTTTGTTCCGTGAGTTGGCGGAACACTTCCATCATTTGCTCGAACGTGAGCGGCTGCGGGACGGTAACGGACATAGCGGTTCTCCTTTCGATGTACTGTCAAAACAGTATCAACAGAATTGTTCGGAAACTACAACTTCTGCTCACGGTCCAGTGTAGCACAGACGAGATTCACTCTCAACAGATGTCTTTTTCGTCTGTTTCAATCGGGTGCATAAAAATTGGACGGAAATTATGCGGTTTTCCAGCAGTGTTTCCATTAAGCAGAATATAGAACGGGAAACGGAGCGGCAGCGTAACTCCCGCTAGTATTGTTAAACGGGACGTGTTTCGGCGGAGTACCGCCTAAACACGTCCCGCTTGCAGGAACGACAAAATACAAACATTACAAACATAAAATCATTGGTACATACCTTGATTGATAGCATCCATAACGTTTTTTGACGCTTCATTCCCTTCCTTGTTCCGCCGCTTTGCGCGTCCACTTAACGGCTTCGGTAAAATCTTTATCTACGCCTTCGCCATCGCGGTACATTACGCCGAGATTATATTGCGCCTCCGCCAATCCTTGTTCCGCCGCTTTGCGGTACCATTTTACCGCTTCGGTAAAATCTTTATCTACTCCTTCGCCGAAGTAGTACCTATTGCCGAGACAGAATTGTGCGTTTGTATGCCCTTGTTCCGCCGCTTTGCGGTACCATTTTACCGCTTCGGTAAAATCTTTATCTACGCCTTCGCCATCGTGGTACATTACGCCGAGACAGAATTGTGCGTCTGCATCTCCTTGTTCCGCCGCCTTGCGGTACCACTTAACGGCTTCAGCTTTATCTTCCGAAACACCGTTGCCGTACTGATAACAAAATCCGAGCCAGTTTTGCGCCGCCGCATCTCCTTGTTCCGCTGCTTTGCGGTACCACTTCACCGCTTCGGTATAATCTTGCGAAACACCAATGCCGAAGTCATAACAATATCCGAGATTTTTTTGCGCCATCACATTTCCTTGTTCCGCCGCTTTGCGGTACCATTTTACCGCTTCGGTAAAATCTTTATCTACGCCTTCGCCTTTGCTGTACATTACGCCGAGATTGTTTTGTGCGTCTGCAACCCCTTGTTCCGCCGCTTTGCGGTACCACTTCACCGCTTCAGTAAAATCTCTATCTACACCTTCGCCTTTGCGGTACATTGCGCCAAGATTGTATTGTGCCTCTGCATCCCCTTGTTCCGCCGCTTTGCGGAACCACTTCACCGCTTCAGTAAAATCTTTATCTACACCTTCGCCATCGCTGTACATTGCGCCGAGATTGTTTTGTGCCTGTGCAACCCCTTGTTCCGCCGCTTTGCGGTACCATTTTACCGCCTCGGTAAAATCTTTATCTACACCTACTACCGTATCAATTTCAATGTTATGAATT
>JAISJZ010000334.1 GCA_031261125.1 Planctomycetaceae bacterium
CGGTTTTGATGATTTTTTCGATTCGAACAGGTTTTGCCAGTTTCCAACAATCTTCGTTAACCTTTCCATCAAGGATAATCTGTGAAGTTGTATATTTTGCCTTTACAACAGAACCATCAGCAACGGAACCGTCTTCAGAAAAAGTTCGGTTCGTTCCAAGAAATGTCGATGCGAACATAAAAATAACAAAAAATTTAATTCGGAACATATTTTTTTCAAAAAAACAGAAAACTTGAAACAATCATAGCCGCAACGGTAAAGTTGCGACTCTGATAAAAAAGAACGCAATGTTATTGTAGTCAATCAATTCTTCAAATACAAACACAGATTAAACGCGGACGGGTTTCTTTTGCGCAACGCTTTCATAGCAGGCGTTCATAGCATCGATATTTTGCCGATGCCAATGCAAATTGATTTTCGGCTGCTTTCCGTTGCGGATACAACCGACAAATTCATCAACCATACCTATCCATTCGTCGAAGTAAGTGTATTGAACAGTATAGCGGTCATTCGGTATGCCGTTGTGATACACATTCGGACCGAAACAATCAGCCGACAATACGCCTTTTTCGCCGTGTAAAACCATATTGACTTCCATCCGTTTCGGGAAAATTTCCCAGCCGGGACCCGGAACTTTAAGACGTTCTTCCAGCCGCGACCACGACGGGTCAAGCAAAAACGTTGTTCCGTCTTTCATTTTGCCGGTTACTAAAATAATGTCTTCAACCTGTAAATCGGTACGGATATTCGGACCGACATCAGCGCGGACAAAATCGAAGTCGCTCTTTGTCAGCCAGCGAATCATATCGAAAATATGCGGATGGTCGCACAACGCCCCGCCGCGAAACCGTTTATCGCTTGCCGAAATCGGAACACGTTTTCCGTAACTCAATTCAGGGACACCCTGCCAAGGAAACGCCCAAACCGGCGATAACGTAATGTTCGTTGCCTGAAACGCAAGGATTTTGCCGATTGTGTTTTCCTCGACTAACTTTTTAATCCGGTGAATTACCGGATTGTAGTGCATTTCCAATTCGATTTGATAAACGATACCGGACTTATCAACGAGTTGAATCATTTCATCGTATTCCGCCGAATCGAAAGTCGGAATCTTCATCGACAAAACGTGAATACCCCGCTTGGCGCACATTTCGGTTTGACGTTTATGTTCGCTGTTTGCCGAAGCGAGAACGACTGCCTCAATATCGGGATGTTTGCGGAACATTTCTTCCTCATCGGCATAGCACGGCACACCGGAAACACTGCGGTTGAATAAATCAATCACATCTTGATTTTCACCGCAGGCGGCAACCCAATCGAGTTTCGGTGAGTCCCGCAGTGTTTGATAGTATTTTCGGGTATGACCGTGAGTAAGCGACAGTATGGCTATTTTAACGGGTTTCATTAGGAAGCGGCTAGTAACTAGCGGTTAGGGATTGGTGAGAGTTGCTTGTTTAACAAACGTGACAAGCCGTTGATGCTGTTCAACCGCAGCGGCGGTTTGCTGGTTCTTTGCCCATTCAAACGCAGCACGGACAAGGTTGATTTCTTCGTTTTGCAATCCGAACAGTTCGGAGTCCGTATCGGTATAGGACTGTACGCTGTCTTTGCCGAAAACATAAACGGACTGCTGCGGAATATGCGTATCGACAACACGGTCGGACGCAACGCCGCGCCGGGCTATCAATTCGTGCCGGTCAAGCGGACTATGACCAGCCGGAAGCGTTGTTCCTGCTTCGACACTTGCGAGCGTTCCGTTTGACAACCGTACCACCACATTGGCAAATTTGTTTTCAACGGTACTTGCAAAAAGCGAAACAATTTTTTCGCCGGTGAGGAATTCGAGAATATCGAATTCCTTGTACAGTATGTCCGGTAAGGTTTCCGCTCTGCCGTCCGTGATATTGGAAAACCGGCACAGAACAACGTTTTCAATCGTTGCCGTTTCGACAATCCGTTTTAGTTCAATGAACCGGCGTTCATACCGCCAGGGAAACAGCGGTACGAAACCGGAGTCCGTTTCCGTATTGATTTGAATTCCCGCAACGGTAATGCCGGAACTGCTGTCTGTTTCTATAACAGCACCGTTCGGCACGGCAACGCTATATTTATCCGCAAGAAAACGAACGTCTTTTTGCAGATGTTCCAGTAAAAATCGTGTATCTGATGCCATTGGAAATAATTTGTTGGCGGCGGGACCTGTTCCGCCGGTTAAAGCATTTTGACGCGAGGTTTGTACTTTTCGACGTATTTTTTGTTGAAAGCATCGCCGCCCGGTGCGTTGGCACTGCGCCAGATAGGCGGTTCAATGTTTCTTGCTACGCATTGCTTCACCGCTTCGATTTCCAAACGGTGAGCAATGTAAAAGTCAACAACATTGCTGTTCGGGGCAATCGGCGTATCAAAACCGGGAATGTTCACGGTACAGTCGCCGACACGGTTGTAATCGTCAATGCAAACATCGGCAATATCGAACAAATTCTTGCCGCTCGGATGCCGGATAAAGTGTTCCGGCGGCATTTCGTTCTGCCAATACGAGGAACTGACGGCAATGATTTTGGCACCGGCATCTTTCGCTTCCATTGCGGCATCAATCGTTGCTGCATTGATACCGATATTGTGAAAAATGATAAGCAAATCGTCCTTCTGCAAATCAAAATACTTGACGA
>JAISJZ010000343.1 GCA_031261125.1 Planctomycetaceae bacterium
GTCGGGAATCGCTTTGAGAAATTCGGCAAACTGGGAAAGAATAGTCGTGGTCATTGGAAACTCCGTAATGGTAATGAATGTCCTCTTTCATCTATACGGAATTAAAAAACTTTTGTTAGGAAAAAAACTTGCAGTTGGACTGGCGGTATAACTGACGCTGTTGACAATAAACGGCTGTTGACAGATAATTACCCCTGTTCTTTATTCCCTACTACTTCAATGTCCTCCGATTATACATTTGACGATATGGTTCAGCGGACGCTGGATGTCGGCGTGTTGTCGCAGCAGCAGACACAGGATATCTGGTCGGAACTGGGCAGCAAAGCGGCAACGCCGGAAGTATTCCTGCAATCCGCCCTTCGCCGCGGCTGGCTCACCAATTATCAAGTTGACCGCCTCGTTGCCGGCGAAACAACCGGTTATTTCTTCGGTCCGTACAAAGCCCTCTATATGGTCGGTGCCGGTACGTTCGCCCGCGTCTTCCGTGCTGTTCACCGGGATACCGGACAAGTTGCCGCCTTGAAAATTCTTCGGGCAAGATTCAGTGATAATGCCGCGTTCATCAATCACTTTATGACGGAAGCGAAAATTGTTTCGCAACTTCGGCATCCGAACATTGTCCCCGTTTATGGGGCAAACTCCGGCGGCTTTCTGCATTATATGGCAATGGAATTTGTCGAGGGACAAACGCTCCGGGAATTTTTGAAAATCCGAAAGAAAGTCGAAGCGAAAACGGTCGCCCAAATCGGCATTGATGTTTGCAGCGGATTAGAATACGCTCTGCGGACGCAGAAGTTGCCGCACCGCGATTTGAAGTTAAGCAACATAATGCTGTCGTCAACGGGACAATCGAAAATTGTTGACTTCGGACTTGCGTCGATTGCCCAAGATAAGGCAGGCGAAGAAATTCCGTTTCTGAAAAATCAGCAGTCGATTGACTACATTGCGCTGGAAAAAGCGTCGTCGGCACCGAAGATGGATCCCCGCAGCGATTTGTATTTTCTCGGCTGCGTGATGTATCAACTGTTGTGCGGTCAATCGCCGTTTGTGGAGACGAAAGACCGGTCAAAACGGCTGGATAGGAACCGGTTTTTTAACGTTAAGCCGATTCAAACGGTTGAACAGGGAATTCCGGGGTCGTTTTCGTTCATTATCAACAAAGCGTTGATGGTCAATGTCGACCAGCGGTATCAAACGCCGTCGGAGATGCTGATTGACTTGCGGGGCGTGATAAAGCGGATTGAGGCAGGCGGGGCGGACGAAACGGCGGCGACGCTTCGGTTTGACGGTATAGAAGCGTTGCAGAAAGACCGGGAACAGCGGATTCAAAAATTGGAACGGAAGACCGTAATGCTTGTTGATTCTAATCCGAAGACCCTTAAAGGATTGGAAGGACTAATGGCGAAATTCGGTTATCAAACAGTGAGCGTTTCGGAACCGGATGAAATCATTAAACAGTTTCAGGAGAACGACCTTGCGGCGCAGTGCATTATTTTCAATGCTCAATCTCTGGGAATGAGAGCGGTGCGGGGCTACAACGATTTTGCGCAGCGGCGGGGGTTCAAGGACGTGGCGGCGGTTTTGATTCTCGACACCGGTCAAGGCGATTGGGCGGATACCGTGGCACCGCAGCATCACCGGATTGTTCTGACGATGCCGATTACGGTGAGACAGTTCCGCGAGTCAATGACGTGGCTGATGGAAGGTTTTGGAAAAAAGGATTGACAATAGGCGAGATTCTAATAAGCAGGAAAGCGATGCAGACGGAAGCGGAACGGTTTTTACAATATCTGCGGGTGGAACGGAATGTTTCCGAAAACACGCTGAAAAGTTATGCCGAAGATATGGAAGCATTGGCAGAATATCTTCACGCTCTTTTCAATCAGCGGCTGCCGCAGCCGGCGGAGATAACGACGATACAACTGCGGGGATACGTTGCTGCGATGCACGAAGCAGAATACTCCAAAGCGACGGTTGCCCGGCGGCTTGCGTCGCTTCGCAGTTTTTTCAAGTTCGGACTTCGCGACGGCTGGGTAACCGAAAACCCTGCCAAACCGCTGCGTAACCCCAGAGGAAACCGCAAACTGCCGTTTTTTCTCTCCACCGACGAAATCGGAAAACTCCTTACAACGCCGCCTGCAAACGACCCGTTCGGAATTCGGGACAGAGCCATTCTCGAAACGATGTACTCCGCCGGTGTCCGCATTTCCGAAGCCGTTGGAATGAACCTCGGTGATTTAAGTATTTCGGACGGCTTAATTCTCGTCCGCGGCAAAGGGTATAAGGAACGTTTCGCACCTGTCGGTTCGTTTGCAATGAAAGCACTCAATAACTGGTTCTCCTTCCGGCGGGAACTGCTGAAAGGAACGATGGACACGCTCGGCAGAAAACTTCCGGCGGTAAGACCGTCTAAGGCATTGAAGAGATACGAGAAGGTGAATCCGGCGGAGTTGCCGCTGTTTTTGAATAAATTCGGCGGTCGGCTCACGACGCGCAGCGTTGCGAGAATGTTGGAAAAACATTTGAAAGTTGCCGGTTTGGACTTGCGGACAACGCCGCACACGTTGCGGCACAGTTTTGCGACGCACTTATTGGACAACGGGGCGGACATCCGCAGTGTTCAAGCACTTTTGGGACACAAGAGTTTAACGACGACGCAGATTTACACGCATCTTTCGACGGCGAACCTGTTAAGTATTTATGAAAAGGCGCATCCGCGGGCGAGATAGAACCCGCTGTTGTCTTTTACCTTTCCGCCGTCCGCCGTATCACCTACGGTACTGCAACTGCTTCAGATACCCACAAAGAAAGTTCCGCATCCGTAATGTTCTCTTGAACCGCCTTATCGTAAATTGACAAGAGATACACAACACCATCCGCCGAAACATAATATGTGATAACTCTTGCTCCGCCGGACTTGCCCTTGCCTTTCGACGCAATTGACAAGCGAATTTTATAACAACTCTGCCCAATCGGTGTTCCCGTTGCCGGATTTTGACACAGAACGCCCTCCAACCCTTGCATCTCATCGACAAGGGACGGATATTTTTTTGCTAACTTTTTTAATTGCCGCTTAAACCTTGCTATTGGACGAATCTCGCAATTCGGCGAGGAACTCTCCAAGAGTTTCGGGATTGGGTTTAAGTCCGGCTGTGATGGCGTTGGCTTCACGGATGCCCTCTTGGATGTCCCGTTTTACGCGGAGTTTTTCCCGCTCAACAGCGGTGAGTTTCCGTTTTGGTTTCGTAACTTGTTTTGCCGTCCGTGTCGGTTTTTCAAATGTTTCAATGGTTACATAACTGATATGTTTCAACACATCGACAAAAGACGCTGCGTTCCGCTTCGGAACTTTGACAATAAATTGCGGCATAATGATTTCTCCTCAAAGGTGTGCGTTCATTATCGGCAAATTTTTCCGGTTTGTCAATTACTTTGCCTTATCGGGATATTGCTTACAGGAAATTTTTTGTTATAATGCAACCGGTCATTTACCTCTTAACAATCAACTAATGTCTCTGCTTGTCATCGGTTCCGCCGCGTTCGACACGATTGAAACACCGACCGCCAAACGGGAAAATATCCTCGGCGGTTCCGCCGCGTTCGCATCTTACGCCGCTTCGTTTTTCTGTCCCGTCAACATCGTTTGCGTTGTCGGCGAAGATTGGAAACAAGAATACACAGCATTATTTACACAGCACGGCATCAACACTGCCGGTGTCGAAATCGTTCCAGGCGGTAAAACGTTCCGCTGGTCCGGCAAGTACCGGGAAAATATGAACGACCGGGATACGCTGGATACCGAACTAAATGTTCTCGGCAATTTTCAGCCGAAATTGCCGGAAGAATACCGCCGGGCGCAGTTCGTCTTTCTGGCAAACGGCGCGCCGTCAACCGGATTGGCTGCTATTGACCAACTCGAAGGGGCATCGCTCATCGTTGCCGACACAATGGATTTGTGGCTCAACATCGCCCGGCAAGACCTCGACGCACTGCTGTCGAAAATCAGCGGCTTGATTCTCAACGACAGCGAAGCGAAACAGTTGACCGGCGAGCGCAACGTGATTACCGCAGGCAAAAAGATTCTGACGATGGGACCGAAGTTTGCCGTCATTAAGAAAGGCGAACACGGTTCGGTCTTTATCAGCGAATATGAAACATACGTTATACCGGCGTTTCCGATAGAGAACGTGGTTGACCCGACGGGAGCAGGCGATTCGTTTGCCGGCGGTTTTATGGGATACATTGCATCGCAAGGCAACCTGGACGGCGAAACGATTAAGAAGGCGTTGGTTTATGGAACACTCGCCGGCGGTTTGTGTGTTGAGGGCTTTTCGCTCGACCGGTTCCAAGAAATCAGCCGCAGCGAAATTGATAAACGTCTTGAACAGTTCCGCAAAATGGCGGCGTTCTGACGGTTTTTCGAGGCATCTATTTCACTGCCGTTGCTGCAAATTGAATTTTGCTCAATCCGGCGGCGCGGCAAGCGTCATACAGGTCAATCACATATTCCATCGGAACGTTTTGTTCACTGGCGATAATTACGGGCAAGTCCTTTTTGGCTTCGCGCAGTTGCCGCAGCAGCGTCCGTACTTCGGCAAGCGTTCGGCATTGATTGCTTTCGACGGTCCAATGAGGAGAACGGTCGAACGTCAGCGTTATCCGGGCAGAGTCCAGTTTTTCCGGCACCGGGAGAACGAACTGTGCTGCCGATGTACCGGGCAGCGACATATCCGTCGGCAGTACGCCTTCTAAACTCCGAAAGTTTGCAGTGCAAACGAAAAAGATGAGGAGCATAAAGATAACATCAATAATCGGTGTCATCCGCAACTCCGGCGGCTTGTTCTTGACAGATAAAGGCATCAGTACATTCTAAAAACTATTTACCCGAACTACTCCATTTGGTTTGCCGCGTCGTTTAAGCCGAGCAGGATTTCCCGCAGGATTTCCTGTTCGTTTATTTTTGTTACTACATCAACCCCATTTGTCCATTCCGGGATAGGTCGGGCATCAATCACCGTCATACCGCGGGTCAACTGTCCTTCGATTTCTACATCAACGGCGAGTTCCTTTGTTTCCGCCAATTCAGGATGAACCGCCACGGCATAGGTTACCAAATCGTGAATATGAATTCCCTCTATACCGTAGCACTGCCGGTATGCTTGAAATGCCGGTATCAGCATTGAACGAAACAGGGAACCGAGTTTGAAGTCCGTGCCGGGCAGTTGTTCTAAATCCGAGTACGAAAACATTACCGGATTGGTTACTTCGAGGGGGATGAGTGTTTTTGTGAACGGTGCGAGCAGTACGGTTTTTGCGGCGGCGGGGTCGGCGTAGATATTGAATTCGGCGCAGGGCGTAACGTTTCCGCGGGCGTTCAAGGTACCGCCGGTGATGTACAGATGCCGAATCATCCGCGGCAGTTCGGGGTCGAGAATCAATGCTCTTGCGATGTTCGTCAAGGGACCCATTGCGATAACGATAACGTTTTCCGGGTCGTCGCGGATGATATCGCAAATGACTTTTTCTGCCGGATGGCGGGAGCGGAGTTCGGCGACGGGCAACGGTGTACCGCCGAGACCGTCGATACCGTGAACGTGGCGGTAGTCGGACGGCAGTCCTTCGTCTGGTACAGTGCCGAATCCCATTCGGGGCAATCGGGGCGGGTCGATGAATTCGACGATTGCTTGAAGATTTTTTGCTGCGACTGGTGCCGGTACATTTCCGCCGACGCTGGTGATGCCGGCGATTTCTACCATCGGGTCGAAAAAAGCCCAGCACAGAGCCATTGCGTCAACGACACCGGGGTCAACGTCGAGTAATATCTTCTTCGGCATTAGTTTTCAAGTCCGTTTTATCTGGTACGATACACAGTATATTACATTTTCCGGCGTTGGGCAATAGATGACGAAATAGCGATATACGCAGCCGAACTGCACAGAATACCTACAAAAAATTGACGGCACACTTGGGAGTAGTAATATGTTCGGCAAGTCAGACGGAAAATCAAAATCTCACCCTCAAAAATTGAAATAAATAAACGGATTATACGATCCCTTTACCAAATAACTGACGCAGATGATAAACAGTACCGGCAATACAAGCGTGTATAAAGCGGCAAGGATCGAATTGTTTGCGTATCTTTCGTTGACGTATTTTGTAACCGGTATCGAAAAGATCGTTGCAAAAAGGAAAAAGTATCGATTCTCCATAAAGTACAAATGAGCCAAATTATCGCAAAACGAATTATCCGCCAGCCAAAACATAGAACGGTAGTAATCAATGGCGTGCGGCAAATCGACCGCCCGAAATAAAACCCAGCCGAATATAAACGCCGAAATGACGTAAAGATGCCTTCCAAGTTGGTGGCAGAAAATGCCGTATATTGCCCCCCCCCCCTATTTTGACACGAAGTTGACACAGACGAAGATTCTTTCTTGATGCGGTCATCAAATCCGGTCAATTTTTCGACGGTCAACAGGACAAAGTAAAAAAGTCCCCAGCAGATAAACGTCCAATTCGCACCGTGCCAAACGCCGGTCAAAAACCAGACAACGAAAAGGTTGAACACCAACCGTGATTTCGTTTTGACACGGCTTCCGCCGATGGGAATAAAGACGTAATCGCGGAACCACGAACTGAGCGACATGTGCCATTTTCTCCAAAATTCCGAGACCGACCGCGAGGAATACGGATGATTGAAATTTTCGAGAAAATGAAAGCCGAACATTTTACCAAGTCCGATTGCCATATCAGAGTAGCCGGAAAAGTCGTAATAAATTTGGAACGTGTAGGCAATTGCTCCCAACCAGGCAAAGGCAACCGACAATTCTCCGGGCGGCATTTCAAATGCTTTATCCGCAACAATAGCGAGAGTGTTGGCAAGAAGAACCTTTTTGATAACTCCTTTGATAAAGCGACACACGCCGGATGAAAAATCGTCAAAATTTTCTTTCCGGTTTTGGATTTGGTCGGCGACGGTTTCGTATGGGAGCGTTTTCCAAAAGGGGGCGAAAATGCGGTTGCGTGAAAGGTTGATTTTCGATAGAATAGCGTTTTTCTTAACGAACGGATTCGCTATGACATCGACGGACCGCCCCGCAGAA
>JAISJZ010000018.1 GCA_031261125.1 Planctomycetaceae bacterium
CCGTCAACGAGTTTGCCGTTGCCGTCAAGTTTCCAATCGGCAAATTGCGGCACGGCAATTTCCGCCGCGGAAACAACGCCGGAACAAACGGCAGTTAAACATAATACTGCTAAAAATAATGCAGTAAATATAACGTGAATTTTTCTCATAGTGTATTTCCAGTAGTTTGTGATTTCCGAAAACTAAGCGTCCGACACAGAGAGAAATTATAGGTTATCTACTCAAAAAATCAAGAGCAACTTTGCCTCACAAATTTTGCAACCTCCGAAGAGTAAATAGTTTACAGTTCGGAGGAATTGCGAAATTCACGGCTTTTTTGTTTGAGAAAGCCGTGAAGATGAAAATTGCCGGTTTCGGTAATTTCCAGAAACGAAAACGAATTGTTTTGTTTCCCGGAACCTTCTATCACGGCGGAAAGCGTACAATAAGGAATCTCGCCGATTTCTTTATAACCGCCCCAATGTTCGTGTCCTTGCAGAACGAGCCGGACTTTGCCCGATTTTTCCAGCAATTGCCGTACAATATCTGAATTCTTGACGGCTATCGGCTCTCGATTTTCAACGTCCAATCGTTGGTGCAGAAAAATAACGCTCGGTAATTTTGTTACCGCTAAATCTGCTTCGAGCCAATCGAGTTCCACATCCGGTAGTTTCGTATCCGTCCATTGATAAGGATTGTCGCGGCTATATTCCGTACCGTCCTGACGAAAGCAAGCGTCCAAGATTACGAAATGATAGCCATTTCTATCGAAAGAAAAATACGATTTTTCCTGTCCGACTTCACGGAGAAATTCGTCTTTCGTCAAGCGTTCCAAATCGTGATTACCGAAAACGTAATACCGCTTATCGGAAATTTTCTGCAACTCGGCATCAATGGTTCGGAGATGCTTTTTATTCGTTTCCGGTTCATAAACGGCATCAATCAGGTCGCCGAGTTCGACGAGAAAATCTATTCGCTGCTTGCCGAATTCAGCGGCAGCGGCGACAATTTTCTCCGGCGATTCCCGATAATACCGGGTACCGTTGTGTTCCTTATCAGCGTAATGAATATCCGTGAGCAAACCGATTCGGAGAATCAACTTTTCCGTTTCTGCAAAGGCAAACGGCGAAGCAGCGAACGCACTGATAACAAGCGTTCCATGATGAAGAAATGCCCGACGGCTCAAACGTTGGTATTGCATCGTTTTCTCCTTGTTTGTTAATGTTTTGAAATGTCTATCGTTAGTTCGGTACTACCGGTTTCGTTGACGGTTAGATCAATCGGGCTGTCACTTCTCGATTCAAATTTAACGGGAACAACGCGATTTTTGCTCAAAAACGCTTCTCGGTTTGCTGAGCGGTCTCGTTGTTCCTTTTTCGGGAGCGAATCGTCGTCTGACGATTGCAACTCCGGTGGGAACTCAACAGTTTTTTCAAGAACAACTTTATATTCTCCCGGTGCAGCACCCAAAACGCTACGGGAGCCGAAACTTGTTGTTATTTTGGCAATACTGTTTACGTTTGTCAAAGCACAGCAACATTGCGAAACGTTACCAATTTCGTAACGTTTGCTACATTTATTGTTTTTTCAGCCGCTCGACGGTGTAAGCCGCGGGAGAAACCGTTTTGCGTTTCGCTTCCGTCCAGCCGCTTATTTCTTCCAGCGATTCAAACAGCGCATAACACGCCGTTTCATAATTGACCGCCGCCAACTCTGAAACGAGCCGGATACTCCGGTCAATCAACTTCTTGTTCGTTGCGTCAACGTGCGCCATCCAGTTGCCGTTCAGCCGTCCCAACTTACCCATCGCTGCCGTCGAAACGTTATTCAGCACGATTTTAATTGCCGTATGAGTTATCAATTCCAGTGGTGATTCCGGTAAATGAACATCAACGGCAAACACCGGCGCATCGAACACGCCGGCATCAACAGCGATGCCCGTTCCGACGAAAACCGCCCCCCGCCGCTCAAACCGTCCGCTCTGTTCAAGAAACGCATCGTACCATTCGTCTTTTCGCGTCAGATGTTTCAAATCGTTTCCCGCGAGAAACGCCAATGCCGCGTTTGGACTGCGCTCGCGCCGGCTCGTATCCGGTTCGTTGCCGATAAGATATGTTTTCAAAACGCTCTGGTCAATTTTCGGCGGTTCGTCAATAATCCGCTGTGCTGCCCCCATTCTTTCATAATCGTCCTGCGTCCATTCGATACAGCACGGCTTGCGCCCCAAGAGATGCTCCCACGCATTCTCCGTGCTATGCACCGGGTCTTTCACAAACGCCCAAGAAACCGGTGCCGCCGTTTCGAGTGTCGAACGGAACGGCGGAATCTTAAACGTCGGCGACCGTTCCGTGGTGTCCGTGAAAATATCCAAAACGTATTCATCAGGGAAATATGTTATCAATCCGTTTTTTTGATAAACGGAACATTCGTATTCCGTCCAATCGGCAAGCACCCGCAGATTCTTTTCCTGCCGGACTTGCCGAAGTAATGTTTGAAACCGTTCCAATCCTAACAGCGGTATTTGAGGAACATAGTGAATCTTCTCCAACTCTTCGGCAGTCAATTTCTCGTGCAGCAGTTTATCCAATGCTGATTCAAACGCCAATCCCGCCGCAAGCAGTTCAATCGTTGTCGCCTGCATCCGGGTTGAACCGGCAACCGCCATCGGACCGGTCGCCAAACACAGCACCTGAACCCGCGGGTCGGTCATCACGTTCCGGGAACGTCCGACCATTCGGCACATCAATTCCGTCGGATTATTGTACAGGAAAAACGTTTTCGCACCGGTTTCGATTGCAGCGTGGATCGTTCCAATCACGGACGATGTTTCGCCGCCTTCGCTGACGGCAATGAGACAGTCCTCCGGCTCAATACCGGCATCAAACATTTGCCGTTTGCCGAATTCGATGTAGTCCTCAAACGATTCAACGGAACGTATCAGCGCAAAGTCGCCGCCGGTCATCACGGAGAACGTTTGCTCTGCCAGTGTCTCAAAGAACACCGTCTTTTCGTGCAGCAGAACGGCTTTCTTTCGGCAGAACCGCCGGTGCGCCGCGTCGAGAAGAATCGCTAACCGTCCCGTGGCACCGCAGCCGCTGAAAAATACCCGGTGTCCGCTGTTCAGCGTTCGGAGAATTGCGCTGCGCAAGTTCTGAAACGCAGCACTATGAATTGTTTTTTTCAGAACCGGAACAATATCATCGTCAACTTGAAGCAGTTGCAGCAGTCCGGCGGCAGTACCGGTTTGCAATGTCTGCGACAGCGTTTTGGTAACACGGTGCGGTTGTTCGGTGAGCATTTCGCCGAGGTGAAACGGCGTTTCGTTGTATAAAAAATGCTCTGCCTGCTTGCGGACAGAATCGGAAATCATTGAAAACAGGAAAGAGGAACAGATACCTTTCGCGGTTCATTGTATCTGAATTACAACCGCAGTACAATGGAATCGTCTGTCAAATAACAAACAAATGGACTTAACAAACCGGCAATTCTGCGACTATCATATCATCCGCAAAATCGGAAGCGGTGCAACGGCTGATGTCTATCTGGCGGAACAAACATCGCTGGGCAGACGCATCGCCCTGAAAATTCTAAAACCGGAACTGGCAAACGATGACATCTACATCAAGCGGTTCGTCCGCGAAGCAAGGGCAATCGCCGCCGTAGTCCATCCGAATCTGGTGCAGATTTATCAAACCGATTGTCTGGACGGATATTGGTTTATCGCCCAAGAATATGTTCAGGGGCAAACTCTGCAACATCAGGTTCATCACAAAGGACCGCTGCCGTACCGCCGGACAGCGGACATCCTTTGGGCAGTTGCGTCAGCATTGGATAAAGCGGCACAGGCAGGTATCGTTCACCGCGACATCAAACCGGAAAACATTCTCCTCGGTGATAACGGCGATATTAAAGTGGCTGACTTCGGACTGGCTCGTTTTACCGCGCCGGAAGTATCGCAGAACGGAAACGCTGGTTCACTGGGCTTGACACAAATCGGAATGACGCTCGGCACACCGCTGTATATGAGTCCTGAACAAGCGCAGGGCAAGCCGCTCGACCACCGCAGCGATATGTACTCGCTGGGCGTGAGTGCTTATCATATCTTGGCGGGACAGCCGCCGTTCCGCGGTGAAACCGCTCTCGCCGTTGCCTTGCAGCACGTCAACGAACGTCCGGCACCGCTGTCGAAACACCGCCCTGACATTCCGCCGCCGCTGATGCGGATTGTCGAACGGATGCTCGAAAAAGCCCCGAACGACCGCTTTGAAACATTTCACCAACTCCTGCTGGAGTTGCGGAGTTTTTATTCGGTCTATCTGAACGACGATGATGCCGCGTCCCGGTTGGCGGATTGGAACCAGTTGCCGCTCACATCTGCCGAAAGGCACTTGTTAGCAGCGGCGGAAAAATTGCAGCGGGTAATGAAAAAAGAACGCCGGAAGAACCGCTCTTGGTTCAGTAAAACGGCAGTTATATCGCTGTTATTTGCAGCAATTCTCGGCACCTCGGCAGGATTTTTTACAGTCAAAGCGATGCTGCCGCCGCTGCGTCCGCCGAAAGCGTCGCCGGTAACCAAACGGGCAACGGTTGCCGAACAATGGGTCTATGCCTGTATGCTGAATAATCCTGACGGCTGGTGGAGCGTGATTGATTACTTTCCCGAAGAAAGTTATTTTTGGGGACGCAAAGCGAAACGGCAACTGATTCGCTATTATTTTCACAACAGCGATACGGTCAGTCCGCTGCCGCTGTTTCGGGAATTCGCCGAGTTCAGCGACATCGAGGCGGAAGACCAACCGTTGGGTTTTGCCGGTTTAGCGTGGTGCGCCGCTGAAAATCAAGACGACAAAAAAGAAGCGTTGCACTATCTCCGGCAACTTTACGATACAGAATTTTCGCTGTCCGACCCGCTGCTGCTGCAAATTCTCGATGCGGCAAACGCCGCATTGCAGAAACAGCCGCCCGCCGGAACAGCAGTGAAACAATGAAAGGCGTAAAAACAGTTTCAGATGTTCCCGTATCAACGCGCCGCCGAAATCGCATCTTTCACCAGTTGCCGCATAAACGTTGCAGACGCTTTTTGACCGGTAAAAAGTTTATACTGCAAACACGCCTGACCGACAAACATTTCGACACCGGACACGGCATAACATCCTTTTGAGCGGGCGTTCTTGATTAACAGCGTGTTTTCAGGATTATACACCGCATCGAAAACGACCATACCGGGATGCAGTGCCGCCTTATCCAGCGGCGTTTCATCAACTTTCGGAAACATACCGACCGGCGTACAGTTGGCGAGAACATCGCACTTGAATTTATCCCGTGCTTTCCAATCAATCACTTCAATATCGAGTTGCTTTGCCGTTTCGTAAGCCCGGTTGCCGTTGATGTCGCAAATCGTTACCGCTGTTCCGCGTCTTTTTAATCCGTAAGCGATTGCCATTGCCGCACCGCCGGCACCGAGAACCAACGCGTTCTTGTTGTCAAGAACACTGACTTCGTCCTTCGTGTTGCCGCCGAGAGCAATTTCGATACTGGATACTGCCGCAAGGTAATCCGTGTTGTATCCGAGTTTCTCTCCGCCGCGGAATACGACCGTATTGCACGCCCCGATTTTCTCCACGGCGGGGTCCATCCTTGTCAACTCTTTAATCACCGCAACTTTATGCGGTATCGTAACGCTGATGCCTTTGATGCCGAATTCTTCCGCCCGCTGGACGAAACCGGAAACTTCGGAATCCTCCAACGGGAGCGGAACATAGACCGCATTGACTTTCTGTTCAACGAACGAACGGTTATGAATCAGAGGACTTAAACTATGACCGAGCGGATTGCCGATGATGCCGTACACGTCCGTATCCTGATTCGTCTGTTCATAGTGATACAAATCGAGCAAGTCCCTATAAACCAGCATACCGGGGGCAATCACCCGTTCTTCGGAGAATGTCGAATAAGTGTAGGGCATCCCGAATTTTTTCGCTAAAATCCGTGTTGCTTTTCCCGTTTCCCCCATACAGATACCGATGACGCGGACTCCTTTTTCGCCGAGTGTTTTTGCCTGCTGATTCTTTTGCTGAACGAAGCGGATGAACCGGAACATATCATCAACACTGCGCGGTGTTGCGGCAATTTTGATAAAGTACGGCGATTTGCCGGACATTTCTTTGTGCAGCGCGTCGAGGTTTTCCGGCATTTTTTCAATGTCGTGAAAACTGATAATACGGCGGGTTTTTCCATACGGCGGAATTTCGTCGGCAATGTCAACTTCGAGGTCAACGAATTCGGGTCCTTCGGCAATCGCCGCCCGAAGCAAACGGAAGCGGTTCTCTTCGGTGTCGCGCCAAAGTCCGCCTTCAAGTTTCCGCCGGACAGTGATAATCGTTGCCGTAGGACGCACCGGTATCAGCCGTCCGACATCCGGTTCGCGCCGCAGAAAATCAAGACGCAGTTCAACCAGTTGTACGCCGCTGTCCGCAAGCGTTTGATGTTCAGCAATCATTCGGGTATGACTGCCGCAAGCAATGGTCACGCAAATCATCTTAAATGCTGTTATCTACTAATGTTCTTTTGCCGGTGTCTCCGTTGCAGCACCGTTCGCCGACGGCTTCGCTTCGGCTTTGAATTCGTCCGGCAAATAAAACTGCGGTTCGCCGTCCAACGCCCAGCCGGCGGAACGCACATCGCCGCTGGGAAACGCCCGCCGACCGGTCATCTTTACGAAAAACGTTTCCGTTTTGCCCTCCTTGTTCGGATATGAAACTGCATAAACGTTCGCAACAATATCTTTCTCGTCCGTTGTTGTTACAGAAAGCGTTTTGTAATACGAAACTTCCGCCTTTTCTCCCAGTGCGGCAATAATCCGCACCAGTTTATTGTCGGTGTAAGTGTGAATCGACTTGTGCGCAAACTTGTTTTCGTATTGGTCTTTCCACCATTTTTCGGGGTCTTGCGTTGCGGGGCGTTCCCAGTACATTGAGGTCAATCCTTTCGCCAGCGGCAGATTATCTTTGCCGAGTTCTTCAAACCAAATACGGAAGAACCAGTCTGCCTCCCGCTGAACGCCGTACTGATAAACGGGCCACAGCACCGCAACGCCGAACAGGGAAATGAGTGAAGCGCAAAGTCCGAATTGGGCGGTGCGGATGCCAGTCAAGGTACCGTCGGAGCGGACGATAGCAAACACGGCACCGAATGACAAAAGGACACCGGTAACACCGAGGAAAAAGAACCACGGTGTCATAAAAACGAGGAACGAAGCAACACCGGACAGGGCGGCTAACAGTGCCAAAATACTGAACCGGGTATAGGACGCATCGGATTCCGATGCGTCGTTCCAAGTTGCCGAAAACAATGAAGTTGTTTCTGTGTTGCTCATCGAGCGATGAGGTGAGAGGTGAAAAACGAAAAGGAATGAAGTTCCAACATTACAACGACTTTGCCAGTGCAACAGCAGCACTGGCGTTATCGCTGTATCCGTCCGCCCCGATTTGCTTGGCGAACTCGGCTGTCACCGGCGCACCGCCGACCAGTACCTTTGTTTTGCTGCGCAGTCCCTGCGTGGTCAATGCTTCAACCACTTTCTTCATCTGCGGCATCGTCGTTGTCAACAATGCGGAAAGACAAAGAATCGTTCCGTCCTGTTTCTTAACTTCCTCGACAAACGTATCCGGCGAAACGTTCACGCCGCGGTCAACCACCTCGAATCCGCCGCCTTCGAGCATCGACGCAACAAGGTTTTTTCCGATGTCGTGAAAATCGCCTTCAACGGTGCCGATGACAACACGTCCGATTTTCTGTACCCCGGAACTTTTCAGCAGCGGGTCGAGAACTTTCATCGCTTCCTGCATTGCGCGGGCGGCAATCATCAATTCCGGCACAAAAAATTCCTGTTCCTCGAACCGCTTACCGACTTCTTCCATTGCCGGTATCAGGTATCTGTCCATTACGTCCTGCGGTTTCGTTCCGCCGTCAAGAACCTTCTGTAATTCGTCCAAGACGGTACTGACATCACCGTCAATAATACCTTGTGAAAGCGGAGAAAATGTGTCTGCCATCGGATTGTGAGATAAAAATTACGGATATAAAACTTCGTACTGTTTTTTGATATTGCGGTGAAACGTTTCCGGCAATCTTGCCCAATCAAAAAAATCTACCATAAACGGGATACGGCTTTCCTCGATTTTGTCAAGGATTGCCGAAAAGTCCTTCACAGGAATCTTCTGCCCGTCTTTTGTTTTGCCTACCAAATCGAGGTCGCTGCCTTCGATTGCCTTTCCGTTCACCCGGCTGCCGAATGCCCAAACCTCAATCGGCGTACCGACGGACGAAAAAATATCAATCAGTATTTGCCGGTGTCTCTCTTTCAATATCATCGTTAAAAACCCCGCCCAATCGTTTTGCGTCAGCGATAAATTCCGGCAATAGTTTGATGATTTGTTCGGCAAGGTCGAAACCGTAATCGTGTGCCGTTGAGTTACGGTTATCCCGGTACTCCATCCAGCGTTCACATTCTTCTTCGGTGATAAGTCCCCGTTGAGATGCTTGCCGAAAAACGCTTCGGAACGTCAACCGGTTCGCCGCAGCACCGCCCGCCAAAAACGGTTCAATCGTTTTTCGCAGCAGCCTTCCGCTTTGTTCCATTATTAACTCGAATTCCTTAACACACGCCGAACGATAAACATCATACTCTATATCCGGTTCCTTTTTCGTTTGAAAACGGGAAAATGCTGTTTCCAGTATTTCGATACACCTATTGTAAAACGAAATGTCGGGCAAAACAATTCTCCTTATCCATTACCGACCGAACAGCGAATTGAACATCGACGGTTTCGCAACCACCGTCCGGTCTTTCGGAAACGTAATCCCGGACTGTTGAAGAAGTTGCAGATAATCGACCGATGCCGCCATCACTTCGTCCAAGTAAAAGTCCCTTCTGATTTTACCTTCGTCCATCATTTTTTCATAGTGGTCCTTTTCCGTTTTGTCGGCATCGAGTTTGTCCAATTCCTCAAAATACTTCTTTTCGTTCAGCGTTGTTGAACGTTTCGCCCGAATCTCTTTGTAATTCTCAATCCGTTTGATTTCTTTGACGAAATCCTCCACACCTCTAATCCGTTCCACAGAACGTTTCTGTAAATCCGCGGCGATTTGCGGCGTAATATAATCCGTTTTTACGGTGAAATTCTTAGCCGGCGGCACTTTATTTAACGTCAAAGCATTATCCAAATCGGCTTCGCAAATATCTTCCATCACGTCGCTGAACGACGGTAAAATCACGTCCGCAAGAACGCCTTCCCGCTGGGGCGAAACACCGCTCGGACGGTAAAACCCCCGTATCGTGATTTTAATCGCGCCCAATGCCGAATCGCTCCGGTTAAACAACAGTTCGCTCAAATCCTGCATCTGTTGAACCGTTCCTTTACCGTGTGTCCGGGAATCACCGATGATGAGACCGCGTTTGTAATCTTTAATTGCACCGGCAAAAATTTCACTGGCACTGGCACTGAATTTACTTGTTACGACAACAAGCGGTCCCGTCCAATCGCATCCGGGGTCAAAATCGTCCCGCTGCTGCGGACGGATACTCGTTTCGTCCTTCGTTTGAACCACGTTGCCGGATTCAAGAAACAGACCGGTCAACGCAATCGCTTCTTGCAGCGAACCGCCGCCGTTCATCCGCAAGTCAAGAACGACAACGTCAACATTGTTCTCCGTGAAGGTTTTGAGGCATTTCTTCACGTCCGTTGTCGTACTTCGGGCATTGGGGTCGCCGCGGCGGTACGCTTCCATATCCAGATAAAAATCGGGAAGTTCAATCACGCCGATTTTATACGGTTTGCCGTCCGGTTTTTTGCCGCTGTCGAATATCTCCTGCTTGGCGGCTTGGTCTTCCAGTGTTATCTTATCCCGGACAATTTCTACCGTCTTTGCGGCAGTTCCGTCATCGGGCAGAACTTCCAACTTGACAACCGTATCTTTCGGACCGCGGATTAACTTGACGACATCGGACAGTTTCATATCGACAACATCTTCGATTTTGCCGTCTTTGCCCTGACCGACTCCGGCGATTTTATCGTTTTCTTTCAGTTCCTTTGACTTATCGGCAGGACCGCCTTTGACAAGTTTTTTTATCACGGTGTATCCGTCTTCGGAAGTGAGCGTTGCCCCGATTCCTTCAAGGGACTTGCGCATCATATTCTCGAAATTCTCCAAAGACGAGGCGGACATATAATCCGTATGCGGGTCAAGCGCACCGGAAATCGCCGACAGATACGATTCCATTACGTCATCGTTTGCCGCCCGTTTGATGTTGTCGAGAATTTTGCCGTCTTCGATATGACTTTCCAGCAGTATCCGTTTGCGGAAACTGATGTACCGTTTTTTCAGCCGTTCCACGGGGTCCCGCAATTCCTCTTTTGCGGGTTCTTTTCCCTCTTTAATTGCTTTTTGCCGGTCTTTTTCTTTGTCTTTTGCTTCGGCTTTCAACGCCAGCAGGTCGCTTTTAATCCGTTTCCGCCACCGGTCGAAAGATTCTTCCGGCGTTTTGGCAAATCCGCGCAAATGATTTTGGGCAACAACAGCATCGTCCAGTGTGTAATCCTTCGACTTGTCCCGAACGATTTCTTCGTCCAGCGTAAAATCCTGCGGCGTATCAAGGATTTTCAGAATCATATCCACCCGCTCGTTCACCCTGTCGAGGAACCGGTTGTAAATATCAAACGCCGGCGTAACGTTCCGCTGTTTCGCCAATTCACAAATTTTGGTTTCGTACTTCGTTTTGAATTCATTGATGTCCGCTTGATAGAAGTACATTTTCAGCGGGTCAAGTGATTTGATGTACAGCCGCAGTGCCTCTTTGGAAATGTTCTCGTCCAGTTTCCGCTGTGAAATATGCTGCTCTTCCAGCAGTTTAACGTAGAGACCGGCGACGGTACGTTCTGTGATTCCCGGCACGAGCGGCAACGGACTTCCGGTACTTTGAGTGCCGGCAACTGCACCGGCAGTGCCGTTTGTGTTCGGCGGAGTGAGCGGCTGCTGCGAAATACCGGTTCGGCAAACCGCAATGAGAATAACAAGAAAAAGGAGGGAACAAACGGAAAAACGGAGGCGTGAAAACATCGGTAAAGTGCGTTGAACCGCAAGGAAAAACGGAACAGAAAACAGTGTATTTCGCCAGTATAACACATTTGCGTTTTTCAAGCAACAAGGGAACAGCCGAAAATAAAAGAAAATATTGACAAATCTACCGCTTGTGTGTACAGTGGAGTGAAAACAGGAAGCACAGTTTCCCGCTCGTTAAACGATATTAAAGATGATAGCGCAAACAGCAATGAAACACATCTTTTTTTTCTTCTTTCTTTGTTCCTCCGTTCTAACGGTCTGTGCCGAGGATTGGACGTTAACCAGCGGCAACATTTGGGCGAGACAAAACGGTGCCGCCAAGATGACCTCTGAAAAACAGAACGGCGCAGACGTTATCCGCCTCGTTCATACCGGCAAAGACGATTGGGCGTTGAGCGAAGGCAAACGCTTTGCCGTTGTTCCGGGCGATGTCTATGAATTGCAGGCGAAAATGCGGTTCGACGGCAAAAATCACGCCGGCATCTCCGTTGTCAGCCGCGATGCCCAAGGCGAAACAATCGAATGGATTTACGCCTCAAAAGAATTAACCGGTAAAACGGAATGGACAACGTTAATTTCCCGGTTTATTGTGCCGCCGGGCGTTGCAACGATTGAACCGCGGATTACCGGCTATGCTCCGGCAACGGTCGAAATCGACGGTTTTTCAATGAAGAAAACCGAAACCTATCCGTTGCTCCCGCCGGATACGAAACCGCTGATGCTCGAAAACCATTTTTTGAAAGTCGAAACGAATCCGGCAGGAACGTTTTCGATAACCGATAAACGTACCAAACGGACGTGGAAACCGGCGGAAAGAATGAAAAATTTCATTGTAATTAACGAAATAGCGGGAAGTTCCGCTTCGCTGCACTTCCCGCTCGTAAATTGTGAAAATATGCAGAAGTTCAACGTTCACTTGACGCTGGAAAAAGAAGCACCGGAGTTGACAGTTCATATCAGCGGCAGCGGAACAATGTCCGGCGGCACGGCCTACCCGCCGCCGTTTGAATCGGAAAACGGCGACCGGTTGATAATTCCGATGAACGAAGGAATCAGTTATCCCGTCGAAAAAAAAGACATCCGCGTCGGTCGGTTAATTGCCTACGGCGGTCACGGAATCTGTATGGCGTTCTGGGGACAAACAAAGGATGCCGATGGTACCGGAATGGCAGCGATTATCGAAACGGCGGACGATGCGTCGATTGACATCCGCAGCGGGAAAAACGGTTTGCTGCAAGTGAACGCCGTTTGGGAACCGTCATTCAAGGAATTCCGATATGAGCGCAAACTCCGGTTCGTGTTCTTCGACAACGGCGGATACGTTGCCGTTGCCAAGCGGTACCGGCAGTATGCGAAAAGTATCGGGCTTCTCGTGCCGTTCACCGAAAAGGTTAAAAAAAATCCGAACATCGATATGCTGCTCGGAGCCGCTAATAT
>JAISJZ010000057.1 GCA_031261125.1 Planctomycetaceae bacterium
CATTCAACCGCTCGCGATTGTTGCCCAAATACGTCTGCAACGACACTATCGACTCCTTCTGCTTGCCGTCAAATGCAACACTTGTAAGCAAACTCTCCAATTCCTCATTCACCCCCTCAGAACCCTTCCGCAACAACAACATTCGCGTATCCTCAAACCAACGTTGCAATCGCCCTATTCACACTCGGCTTCGGTAACACACGTGTATCCCATTCGTTCGGCATTGCACTCTTGCCCCGTTCCCGCTTCGTAAAGTCCGCTCCCTTGCACTCCATCCAGCAATGTGTCTTATCTTCGTTGCGTATAGGAACGAACGCTCCATCGGCAGTGAATTCCGTATCGCCCTTCGCTTTTTGAAACTCTTTGCGGACGGCAGCGTTGTTATTCAACTTGCTCGCCACTTCATCGGACAACGACGCAACTAAATTGCTGACGGTCTGATGCGAGAGGGTGATACAGCCGAATTCCTTGAGTTGAAAAGCGGCGAGTTCATACGAACTTTTTCCGACCGCAAACCCAATCAGACGGCGTGCGCCGCGGGTATAGTCCTTATCGAGTCCGAGCAGCGATTCAACAGGAAATGAGTAGTTGCGGCAAGAATTGCAGCGGCGGTGACGGCGGGAAATCGTGATGTGATTGTTGCTCGTCGTCAGCGTTTTCGTCCTCGTTTTGCGGACTTCCGTATCGCCGGCGGTATAGAGGTCGGCGAGAAGGGCTTGGAATTTTTCAAGCAACAGGGCTTCGGTGTCGTTGCGGGGAGTGATGGCATTCATCGGACTTCCTTGTCAAACTTGTCAAAAAGGGTTTTACAACATTATAACATAACCCCGCCAAATTTTTATGCACCCGTACACCCTGCATTAAACATTCCGCTATTGACATCACTTAAAAAAATTGGTAGAATGCCGCTATGAAGCCGCGAACCGCCCGCAACCTGCTCTGCGTTTTCCGTTGTTTGATAACGGCGGCAGCCGCGTTCTGTTTGCTGGTACCGTTTCCGGGCTTCTGCGTTTGCGGCGATTGTTCCTGTAATAACGGCGGTAATGACCAAAAGCCGAAAACCGAATCAAGGTGTTGTTCTGAAACGCATCACGAAGCGAACGAGACGGAACAGTCCGAAAGTTGTCCGTGTCCGTGCGTGAAAATCATCACTCCGAATTGGCAACGAGTTGATAATGGAGAATTGGCAACGGATAATTTTCTTTATCCGGCTGTGTTCGTTCATTGCCAATTATCAATGAGCAATTCTCAATTCTGTTTGCCCTTGTTGACGCTGCGGGCTGTTGTTAACAGTACTTCTGCGCTTGACGTGCGCCCCAGTGTTCTCTTGATTTAATATGCCCTCGCTGACACTGCGGGCTGTTGTTCTATCGTGTTTCGTCATTCGCAATTAACAATGGACTTCTTAAACAAAATTATCGACTTTTCGCTGCATCACCGCTTTTTTGTCATTCTTGCGGTACTCGCCGCCTGCGTTACCGGTTTATTTGCGCTTATTCATCTTGACATTGATGCGTTCCCTGACACGACACCGATTCAAGTGCAAATCAACACCGTTGCGCCGGCGTATTCGCCGGAAGAAATCGAGCGGCAAATCACATTTCCGATTGAGCAGACCATTAGCGGTTTGCAAGGATTGACGGAAATGCGGAGCGTTTCCAAATTCGGTTTTTCGCAAGTCGTTGCCGTGTTTGAAGATAAAATCGACATTTACTTTGCCCGGCAACTCATCAACGAAAAATTGACAAGCGTGGAGTTGCCTGCGGGGATTGAACGACCGTCAATGGGACCTGTTGCAACCGGTCTCGGTGAGGTACTGAATTATCTCGTAACGGGGCAAGGAACGGACAAGACCGAACAGCGGACCGTTCACGATTGGGACATCAAGCCGGTGATGCGGACGGTGCCGGGTGCGGCGGAAATCAACACTTGGGGCGGATATGTCAAACAGTATCAGATTCAGGTTGACCCGGACAAGTTGGCGAAACATAAATTGACGTTTGACCGGGTAATGACTGCCGCGGAAAACAACAACCGCAACAGCGGCGGCGGCAACATCAACCGACCGGGCGGAACGCTGTTTGTGCAGGGAGTCGGACGGACAACGAGTGTGCAGCAAATCAAAGACATCGTCATTGCGTCGGAACACGGTGTTCCGATTCGGGTGAGCGACATCGGCGAAGTCGTGATTGGACACGAAATCCGCCGCGGAGCAGTTACTGCCGACGGACAAGGCGAAGTCGTGATGGGCATCGGTTTTATGTTGATGGGCGAGAATTCGCATAAAGTTACCGCCGCGATGAAAAGGAAACTCGCCGAAGTATCACAAGGGCTTCCGCCGAACATCAAAATCGAAACAGTGTATGACCGGACGGAACTCGTCGATTTTGTGATTGATACGGTGAGAAAAAACCTTTGCGAAGGCGGTTTGTTCGTGATATGTATTTTGTTTTTATTTCTGGGCAACATTCGGGCGGCGTGCATCGTGGCGTTGGTGATTCCGCTGTCAATGCTCTTTGCGTTTATGGGAATGTATCACTTCGGTATTGCGGCATCGCTGTTAAGTTTAGGGGCATTGGACTTCGGACTCGTTGTTGACAGCAGTGTCGTGATGATTGAGAACTGTACAAGAAAGTTATGTCTTAACAACGAAAACAAATCGAAAATCGAGATAATCCGCGATGCGGCGGTGGAAGTCCGCAAGCCGACGATGTTCGGCGAGTTAATCATTATGATTGTGTATCTTCCGATACTTACTCTGCAAGGAGTCGAAGGCAAAATGTTCCGTCCGATGGCGTTGACGGTGATTTTCGCATTACTCGGTTCGATGATTTTATCGTTAACGTTAATGCCGGTGCTTGCGAGTTTCTTTTTGCAAGTTAACCGCAAAGGGCTTGCCGCCGGGGCTAATAACGAGCCGCTGCTTATGCGTTTTATTCAAATGCTGCACATTCCGGTCTTGAAATTTGCGCTGCACCACAAACTTGCCGTAATGGTGTTTGCTTTATGCGTTCTGATTACAGCTTTCGGCTTGATTGCTCCGCAACTGGGCAGCGAATTCATACCGCAACTTTCCGAAGGCGATTTGGTTGTCGGCATCGTCCGTCCCGCCGGAACCGATATTGATGAGAGCATCCGATACAATACCGCAATGGAAAAGTATCTGCTCGAAAAATTTCCCGATGAAATGAAACACGTTTGGACGCGGATTGGTTCGGCAGAAATCAGTACCGACCCGATGGGTTTGGAATTGAGCGATATGTATCTTGCACTGTATCCGCGGGAAAAATGGACGAAGGCGAAAACGCAGGCGGAGTTGACGGAGAAGGTCAACTTTGCGCTGCGGGATATGCCCGGTCAGCGTCTCGGTTTTTCGCAGCCGATTGCAATGCGGATCAACGAGTTGGCATCGGGAAGCCGGAGCGATATTGCAATCAAGTTGTTCGGCGATGATTTTACGGTTCTCGAAAAGAAAGCCCGCGAAATCGAGGCAACCGTGAATTCGATTGACGGGGCAGCGGACGTTTCGGTGGAACAGTTAACAGGACAGCCGGTTTTACAGATTCAAATCAAGCAGGAGCAGTTAGCCCGATACGGCATCAACGCCGAAGAAGTGATGGAGTTGGTCGAGAGCATCGGCGGAAAGCAAGTCGGCGAAATCATCGAAGGTGAACCGCGGTTTCCGCTGGTGCTGCGTTTGCCGCCGCGGTATCAGGATGCGAAATCGTTGAGCAGTATGCCGGTGCTGACACAGAACGGCGAACAAATCCCGCTGGAACGATTAGCGTCCGTAGAAATGGTTGAAGGTCCGTCAACGATTAACCGCGAGTGGGGTATCCGCCGTATCACTGTTAACACTAACGTCCGCAATCGGGATTTGGGGTCTTTCATCAATGAAATCCGCGACCGTTTAACGTCGGAAGTTCTTCCGACGCTGCCTTCTGCCCGATACCGCATTGAATACGGCGGGCAGTTTGAAAATTTAGAAAGCGCAAGAACCCGGCTGTTAATCGTTGTTCCGCTGACGCTGCTGCTGATATTCGGCTTATTATACCTGACGTATCACAACTTGCTTGATTCGCTGCGGGTATTCACAGGGATTCCGTTTGCGTGGGTCGGCGGAATTGTTGCACTGTGGATTCGCGATATGCCGTTCAGCGTTTCGGCGGCGGTCGGTTTTATTGCAATGAGCGGCGTGGCGGTCCTCGATGATATGATTCTTGTTTCGTACATTCGGCAACTGCGCAAGAAACCGTTAGCCGACGGAAGTTTGCCCGCGTTAGAGGACTGCGTAACACAGGCGGCGATTACCCGTTTGCGCCCGGTGCTGATGACAACATTGGTAGCAGCGTTGGGTTTCTTGCCGATGGCGTTGTCAACGGGTATCGGTTCGGAGGTACAGCGTCCGCTGGCAACGGTGGTCATCGGCGGCGTAATCGGAGCGATGATAATGTCGCTGCTGGTGCTGCGTGTGCTGTATATGGTGTTTAATTTTAAGGAACGGTAATGTTTTTCTATTTTTTCTTTTCTTCTTTTTTACTTGAACCGGTCAGTTGCAGTACGCCGTCCTGAACACTCAATGCGTCAAGTTGCACTTTGTACTTCTTGGCGTACTTCAAATTCAATTTCACGCGAATCACCGGTTCGTCTGCGTCCAAATTGCTTTCGACATTATATCCCTTACGAGTCAGCATTTCTGTCAGCATTTTCGCCGGCAACTTCTTGGAAATCGGCAGCGTTCCGACCTTCGCACTCTTGATTTGCAGCACCGTCTCGTTCGGCTCCGGCACTGTCAACTGAACCGCTATGTGAAGGACACCGGCAATCGAACCTTGTTCAATCCGGCACGCAAAATCAATCTGCTGTTTGGAAAATGAAAGCCGCGGACTGTGAATCTCCTTCGGAAACAAATTGGCCCCTTCCTTCGCCAGTTCCACAGCAAAGAAGCCGTTCAAATCATTGTCCGTAATGTTCGTCTCCCATTGCTTATCCTCCTTCTGCAAATCGTTGTGAAGTTGTTCAATCTTGTGCCGCATTTCCGTATTGCTGCGTTCGTTTGCCTGTTCGGAAACGGCTAACTTCTTCTGATAGAACTCCGGCAATTTTTGCGCCGACATATACATCGCATACAAAATCAGCAGGAATATGAAACATACTCCCAGTAAAATGTAAGCGATGAGTCGGAAAAGTTGCCGGCGGGACATTCTCAATTAGGCACGCCCTTTCTTTTTCAGGAAATCAACGCAGCCCTTCACGTCTTCGTAAATGTTCGAGTGGGCTTCGCTTTCGACGATGTACCATTCCAGCCCGCCGCTTTCCAGCACAGGGAATACGGCATCCCAATCAACGTGCTTGCCGCCTTCGGGATATTCGTCCAACACGCCGGAATAATCCTTGCCGTACACCTCTTTGGCGTGAACCGTGCGAAAACGGTTCGGAAACTTTTTCAGCCAAAAAACAGGGTCTTCACCGGCAGCGACAGCGTGTCCGATGTCCATCTGCATAAACACATCTTTCGACGCATTGGAAAAGAACACGTTCCACGGACATTCTGTGCTGTCTTTGAATTTGTGAAACTCGTGCTGATGATTGTGATAACCGACGTACATTCCCGACTTCTTGGCAACTTCCGCTGCCTTCGAGAATACTTCGGCGGCTGATTTCCAGCCGCTTTCATCGCCGCCGACACCGCCCGGAACAACCAGGTATTTGTTGTCCAGTTCCGCGTTGTAGTCAATCGTCTTGGCGATTTCCTCCGGTTTAATGGAACCATAACCCGTGTGGGTACCGCACGCTTTCAAACCGGCATCGTCCAGCAGTTTCTTCAAGTCCTTGGCACTCTTGCCGTAATAACCGGCGAATTCAACACCGGCATACCCCATATCTTTCAGGGTTTTGAACACTTCCGGCAAGTTATTAGCGTTGGCAATGCCGCGGATGGAGTACAACTGCACGCCGACGGGCGGCCTGGCAACTTCAGCCGCAAGGATTTGCCCTGCGTTCAGCAAAAAAGGAGCCGTAAAAACACCGGCGGCGGAAACCGTCATAAATTGACGGCGGGAAAAAGTTGACATAGCAAAAGTGGGGTTAGGGGAGAGAAAATCAGCCGCGTTTTTCCAACACGGTTTGTTCGTACTTTTTCACGGCATTGAGCCATTGTGTTCCGACCGGAACATTGTTGAGTTCGCAATATCTGTCCCAAACCGGACCGAACGGCAAACTCTTTAATTCTTCCAGCAACGCCAGCCGGCTTGTGTAATCGCCGTCCGATTCGTATTTTTTCAGAACGTCCAGCGGTTCCAGCAGGGCGAAGAGCAACGCTTTGAGCATTGCCCGCGTACCGATAGTCCACGCCGCAATCCGGTTCACTGTCCCGTCAAAAAAGTCCAATCCGATGTGAACCCGTTTGAGTAAATCGTTACGAACCAACTCTTCGGCGATGTTCCGCAGGTCATCGTTCCAAATCACAACGTGGTCGCTGTCCCACCGTACCGGTCGGCTAACGTGCAGCAGCAGTTCTTTGACGAACAACGAAGCGGACGACAGTTTATCGGCAATGCCTTCGGTCGGATGAAAATGACCGGCATCAAGACAGAGCAGTTTGTTGTTCTGGACCGCATAGCCCATAAAGAATTCGTGAGAACCGACGGTGTATGCTTCATAACCGATTCCGAAGAGTTTGCTTTCGACGGCATCGAGTTCGTACCGCGGACTGATTTCTTCGGTGAAAATTTCATCGAGCGAGTCCTTCATCCGTTTACGGGGAGCAAGCCGGTCAATCGGATTGTCCTTGAAACCGTCAGGCATCCAAAAATTGACGACAGACGGCGTGCGGAGTTTTTTTCCGAATTCTTCCGCGATTTTGCGGCATTGAATTCCGTGCTGAATCCAAAATTTACGGATTTTTTTGTCTTGGTGCGACAGTGTAAATCCGTCGGCGGCAAACGGATGAGAAAAATACGTCGGATTGAAATCGAGTCCCAATCCGTTTGCTTTTGCCCAATCAATCCATCCTTTGAAATGTTCGGGACCGACTTCGTTGCGTTCAACTTTTTTGCCGCCGTTTTCCAGATAGATGGCGTGCAGGGAAAAGCGGTGTTTGCCCGGTATCAATTTGAACGCCGCGTCAGCATCCTGCCGCAACTCGTCCGGCGTTCGGGCTTTGCCCGGATAATTACCGGTTGAGAGAATTCCGCCTCCGGTGAGTCCTGCGGTGTTTTCAAAGCCGCCGACATCGTCGCCTTGCCAGCATTGCAGGGAAACCGGAACGGATGCCAGTTTGTCAAACGCTTTTTCAACGTTCACGCCGAGGTCGGCATAACGCTGTTTTGCTGAATCGAAAATCGACATTAGTGATAAATCGGTTGGAGTTTATATGACCACGCCGCTGATTATACATCTTGCCGAAAATAAATTCTACTATGCCGCCGGACACCGACCGTGAACGGGTGCATAAAAATTGGGCGGGTGTTTTATTTGCAGTCAAAGGATACAAAAAATGCTGTATCCGATGCAATACAATCAAAACGGCATAAACACTGATTTTATCTATTTTT
>JAISJZ010000083.1 GCA_031261125.1 Planctomycetaceae bacterium
AGCGGCTGATTTCGCCGAGATGACCGGTGAGACCGTCCCGCTGCAATTCGAGGTATCTGCCGAGCCAGCCCTCGGCTTTGACGGCACCGACGGGCAGTTTCAGGAACGGCGACGGTTCCAGCGGCGCACGGTTGCCGACGTATAACGGTTCGGCGTTAACGTACAATGCGCAGAAAAAGAACAACACCAAAGCGGGGAGGATTCGGCAGTACATAGAGGTCTCGTTATTTGGTTTTCAATTCAAAATTATACGAATTTTTCCCCTGTTTGACAGAGGCGGATAACGGGGTTTTGGAAGGGTCGCCATACACCGCCGGCAGGGTATTGTTCGGCTGCGTCAATTCAATTTCGCTGCCGTCATCGTTTTTGATTTTCTGACCGGTTTTCTTCTGCTCGTATTTCCGCACCAGAACGGTGTATTCCCCTTGCGATGTGCCGGCTTGGGCTTTGCCGAGCGGCGTTTGAAGAACGTAAAATCCTTTGGAATCGGTTACCGCACTTGCCGGTGTTCCTTGTCCTTCGCTCTTCGGCGAAAAGGCGACCGATGCGCCTTCGAGCGGCGCACCGTCCAGCGTTACCGTACCGGTTACGTCCTCTGTCGGAATAATATTCGATTTCGTACAGCCGGAAAAAAGCAAAAACGCGGTACAAAACCAAAATGCAAAACGCTTCATCATAATTGTTATGGTTGGGAAAGGGATGTCTCCGAAAATAACTGCCGCTGAAACGGCGGCTGAACGGATTATCATCATTACGGAACGGCAACGGATTCTTTTCCGTTACTTGTTCCCAGCGAACCCCAAACGCCGTAGGTTGACTTTCCGCGGTACTGCCACCAGTTGCCCGCCCACGCCGGTTTGCCGGGTTCGTAATTCATATCGCCGGAACTCACCGTTTCGGAAATGAACCGTACAGAACCGTCGCACAACGAAATGTTAACGCCGCCGGGATGATACGAACTTGCCGTAATAAGCGGGTCTTGCAGGTCAACCCTCGGAAACGTCCCTTCGGACAGAGCGGCACCGTGCATCAGTATCTCGCCGCAGGACGGCTGATTCGGCGGCAGAACAGGTTGGAAACCGGTGCAGCCGAAGTAAGCGGCAGCCCACGCCCAGCCCTTAGTAGAACGGACTCCCGTGATGGTATCAACAAAGGTTCCGCCGGAACCCTTTGTTGCAAAACAGTCCGCCGGTACTGATGTCCGTGCTAACTGGGCAATTCCCCGTTTGTTGTCCCGGTCGGCTTCCGATTGACTAATAGAAACTTCGCCGAACATTATGGTACTGCTCGTTCCGTCAAAAATGGATGCGATTGTTCGGACAAATGATTTATCGTAATAACTGTCCACCGCACCGGATTGATAGAACCCCCGCTGCGCCGTGTATTGGGAATGGTCCCAAAAATCGCCGGCGTTCAGTTGGTAATTCGTCCGTCCTGTGTCGGTATCGCCGCCGCCCCGTCCGTTCGGGTCGGAAGGGCAAAGAAATGCCGCTAGTTTTTCCTTGTACGGCGACGGAGCGTTGTTTTGGTCCCGAATCGGTACACCGGAAAATTGTATCGGAATCGCATATTGTGTTGCTGCCGCATTGGCATAACCTTTGGACAGCATCCCAATAACGGTATCGTACAGGGCGTTTTGTTCGATAAACGGCAGGTCGGCGACAAGTGCCGAGTAGCGTTCGACGTGATACGGCTTTGCGCCGTCCTGACACTTGTAACTCAAAAAGATGTGTTCGTAGTTTCCGCAGGGAAACCGTTTGTTGACATCGTGAAAGTTGTGAAACGACAGGGCGAGTTGTTTCATGTGGTTGGTACACTGCGTCCTGCGTGCTGCTTCTCTTGCCGCCTGCACTGCCGGTAAAAGCAGTGCAATCAGCACGCCGATAATGGCGATGACGACGAGAAGTTCCACGAGGGTAAAAGCATATTTTTTCATTGGAATTTAAGGGTTAGTGTTTAGAACGGAGGGAAATGATATTACGGCGATATACTTTCACCGCCTTGGGCTGTCGCAGCGGCACGCCAAGCGTCGATATTGACGGTCTCGGAGAAAAACCGGACAGAACCGTCCATCAAACCGGCATTCACACCGCCCGAATGATTGCTTCGTGCCGTGTAAATTGAAAACGGAACGTGAACCGCAAGGGTCCACGCTCCGACGAGGTTACATATTGCCGGGTCGCTTTCAATGTAGCATTTTCGGGCGCACCAATCCTCTTTGCCGTTCGGCTGCAACCAAGCGGTGAACCCGGCACCGCCGGCATAACGGGGAAGACCGTAATAACCCTGATAGCCGGTATCTTTCGGAACATTTACTTCGGACACCATCAGCGTATTACTTGTTCCGTCCACCGCTGTATTCATACCTGTTTGAACTGCCTGCCAGCCGGTTTGCGCTGCCGGGTCGTTGTAGCGTCCGATGCTGAACGGCGCGCCGCGGTGCTGATAAGCCGTATCCGTAATCGGTGAGCCGGTTACCGTTCCGCCGTTGTGTCCGCCGCTGTCAGTACGTCCCATATTGACAACGTAATTATCGCGGGCTAACCCCCAATTATAGTTGCTGCCTTCGGCAACAACGGGCTTATCCGACGGACAGCGCATAAACTCAAAGACCGCTCTGCGGAATTGGTAATGCCCGTCGCCGCCGGCATTTCCGACATCGGCTTTGAAGTCCAGTTGGTCGAACATCGCTTGCTGCTCAATGAACGGCAGGAACCGGGACACCCACGAATGGGTATCATACGTTGCCGGTTTGTTGTTGGCATCGAGGCGCGGCAGTCCTCCATAAGGAAATATGGAGTAAACATCGTGGTAGTTCTGCATTGCCAGTGCAATGTTCTTTTGGTTGCTGGTGCAACTCATCCGGTTCGCTGCTTCGCGTGCCGCCTGAATCGCCGGCAGAAGCAGCGCAATGAGAACGCCGATAATGGCAATGACAACGAGAAGTTCAACGAGAGTGATACCGCGAAAACAACGCGAGGTGGGGCGGGGGGGGGGGGTGTGGGGGGCGGG
>JAISJZ010000289.1 GCA_031261125.1 Planctomycetaceae bacterium
TCGTAAAATAACGCTGAACGAGACGCTTGTCTCCAAAATTCACTTCGATAGCATACTGCGAACTTTAACCATCTTCGCTAATCTATACAAGTTCAAAATATTTGGGTAGATACTATTGACCGTGAGGGAAGGGTTCGTAACATTATGATACACCAAAGCCGGTCGCTCACGCTCCCGGCTGTTGTTTTCTTTTTTATTATCAGTTAATATGCAAATTTTTATCCGTTCCCTCGTTTATTGTACGATTTTTTCGGGACTGTTCCTCGGCTGTGCCAAACCGCATCCTGCCGGGTTGCCGCAACTTGTTCCTTGCACGGTGAAAATCGTTGATGGTTCGCAACCGCTTGCGGAAGTCGATGTCGGTCTGTTGCGCGAAGAAGGGCAGAGCGGCTGGAGTTTAGGCGGAATCAGTGACAGCACCGGAACCGTAAAACTACGGACGATTTTTGCATCGTTTGAAGGCAACGGCGTTCCAGCAGGAACGTATCGTGTTCTGCTCAACAAGCAAGTCGATGTCCCGCCGGAATTGACGTTATCGGAAACAGATTCCTTGAAACTTTCTCCCGCCGAACTGACAAAGTGGAACGCCAAACGGGAAAAGTATATCAAAGAACATCAAATTTTACCGACGACTTTTTCCGACCCCGATGCCACGCCGATTAAATTAACCGTTTCGGAAACAACCGGTTCGCAAATTATTGATGTTGCGAAATATAAATAAGAAAATTACTTCCAACAAAATTTATTTCTATGCCAAAAATTTTATCGTCCCTTTTATCGTTTCTTTTATTTCCGGCGGTTCTTCTCTCTGCGGAGAACGGCGTTTTCAATGTCCGGGATTTCGGTGCTGTCGGCGACGGCAAGACAAAGGACACGGCGGCAATTCAAAAGGCAATCGATGCCGCTGCCGAAGCGGGCGGCGGACGAATTCTTTTGACGCCGGGAACGTATCTTTCGGGAACGATTTATCTGAAAAGCAATACCGATTTTCATTTGACAGCCGGGGCGGTCTTGTTCGGCAGTCCCGATAAGGAAGATTACAATGCCGCCGATTTTTGCGTGCAAAATCGAGTTTTCAAAAGCGATTTTATGAGCGGCGGTCATCTCGTTGTTGTTGTTGAGCAAGAAAACGTTTCGATTTCCGGGAGCGGACGCATTGACGGAAACGGAAAAGCGTTTCTCCAAGACCCGGAAAGCAAACGTTTTCTTCCGAAAAACAAAGTTCCCTGGCGTCCAGCGCAGATGGTTTTTCTCTGCGAATGTCTCAACGTAAAAATCCGAGACGTTGAACTTTTCCATACCCCGTATTGGACGTGTTTTCTTCACGGCTGCGAAGATGTTTTGGTCGATGGTATTCGTATCAAAAATAGGCTTGATACCGCAAATGGCGACGGACTTGACATTGATTGTTGCCAACGTGTTGTTGTGAGTAATTGTAACATCGAATCGGGAGACGATTCCATTACGCTTCGGGCAAGTGAGGAACCGCTCAAAAAGAAGCGTCCCTGTGAATCTATTGCGATTTCAAATTGCGTACTGAAATCGGCGTGTCAAGCCGTTCGAGTCGGTGTCGGTAGTGGAAAAATCCGGCATTGTACGTTCAGTAATCTTGTGATTCGCGAAACTAACGTAGGGCTAAATTTTCATTCGAGTTATTCTCCTCAAAGTTCGGGAACGACGATTGAAAATATCCGTTTCGATAATGTCGTCATAGATGCAAATGTTCCGTTCACGATGACGCTTGGTTATGCTTCGCCGGAAACGAAGATTCGGAACATTTCGTTTCGCGGCATCAGCGGCATTGCCCGGTCAACGAGTCCCTTGAGCGGTAAACCGGAGAACAAGTTAATCAACGTTTCGTTCAAAGATATTGATATGGTTATTCCGCAAGGCACGAAACCGTTTAATCTTTTTCAATTTCAGCACATTGACGGATTGCGTCTCGAAAACGTCCGAATTTCCGAATGGGATAAACCGACCCAAGCGTTGGAACAGTCAGAGCCGTAAACGAAATAACTAAGGTTTTGTAAAATACCATTTTACACTTATTTTTCAGGCATCAAAGGACGTTAAAAATGTCGAAAAAACATTTTGCTGTTTGCTAGACAAAATGCCCTCGGCGAAAAATCACCTATCTTGAAACTTGCAAGCGGACTGCTTTTTTTCTTCTTGCCGTTGTGCTATACTGCCGGTATGATTACTTTTGGGGCAGTACCTCCGGTTTCGGATGCCGCCGAAACCGTGTTTCGTTGGGCAAGAATTCAGGACAACAGCGATTGGTTCCTGCCGGTTCTCATTGCGCTGCTGCTTGCCGCCTATTTTTATCGGCGGTATCACTATGACGCTGCCGAATTGAAACGCGGGCAGCGTATCGTTCTGCTTGTTTTGCGCTGTTGTGTCATCGCCGTTCTGCTGCTGTTCTATCTTCATCCGCAATGGGAACGCCTCACCGCTTCGTCCCGTGTTGCCGTGCTGGTCGATACCAGTGCGAGTATGGCAATTAAAGACACGGGAGGGCAGGATGCGGGCGGACAGGAGAAAGAGGATGCCGCACCGAACCGGCTGGACATTCTCCTCGATTGGGTACAGCGGAGTGAATTGGTCGAACAACTTTCGCAAAAACACAGCGTTGTTCTGTACTCGTTCGATAAAAATCTTAAAGAGCCGGTACAGTCGGCAACTCTCACCCCTTCCGGCGAGGAAACCCAACTCGGCGAAGCGTTGCAGGACGTTTTACAGCGGGAAAAAGGGCAGCCGCTTGCCGGCATCATTCTCTTGTCCGACGGCGGGCAAAACGCCGGCCGCAGTGTTGATGCTCCGCTGGAAACGGCACAGCGTTTGAAAATCCCTGTCTATGCCGTCGGCATCGGACTGACGCAGCAGCCGCTTAACTTCCGGGCGGGAAATATGAACCTGCCGGAACGGATGTTTCCGGGCGACCCGTTCAAAGTGAAGATTCCCGTTGAAATGCTCGGCGGCGAGGAACAGAAACGAAACGTTTCGGCGGAGTTATTGATTCAACCGGAAACGGGAGACGAAAATGATAATGCCGGAACACAAATCGGAAAGAAAGAAATCACGTTTGATAAGCCCGGTACGGTCGAAACGGAATTTGACGTAAAAGTTGCCGATGCCGGTAAATACCGGCTGACGGTGAAGATACATTCCTCCGAAGAAGACCGCAATCCCGAAGACAACGTTCAGAAAGCGGTTGTCGAAATCGTTGACCGCAAAGACAAGATTCTGCTTTTTGCGTCCGCACCGATGCGGGATTATCAGTTTATCAGTGCGCAAATTTTCCGGGACAAGTCGATGTCGGTCGATATTTATCTGCCGTGGGCGAAACCGGGTATCAGTCAAAATGCCGATAAGATTTTAGAACGTTTTCCGGCAACGAAGGCGGAGATGGCGGCGTATGATGTGGTGATAGCGTTCGACCCGAATTGGCGGGACTTGTCGAAGGAACAGATTGACATTTTGGAACATTGGGTTGCCCGGCAGGGCGGCGGACTGTTTCTTGTTGCCGGTAATGTGAATCAGCAGGATACGGTAACCGGCTGGGTAACCGACCCCAGTATGGAAAAAATTCGGGCGATGTATCCCGTAGAATTTCTGGCAAAGCAATCGGTTTTTGAACACCGTTATCACGGCGAAATGAAACCGCTGCCGTTGAAATTCAGTCAGGCGGGACTGGATGCGGACTTTTTACAGCCGGCAGATATGCCGGCAGAGTCCCGAAGTTTTTGGAACGGCTTCCCCGGCTTTTACGGTTATTTTGCAGTGAAAGGCGTAAAGCCGACGGCAACGCTGTTAGTTTCGGCGGGTGATACGGCATCAGAGCCGCCGGTTATGCCGGCGGTGAAAAGCGTTCTATTTGCGGAACAATTTTACGGTTCAGGACGGGTGCTGTATCTGGGCAGCGGCGAACTTTGGCGGCTCCGGGCGGCTGACAGTAAGTATTTTGAAAAGATGGTTACCCGAATTCTCCGGCACGTTGCCCAAGGACGGTTACAACGGGAGTCCGACCGCGGGTCGCTTGCCGTTGATAAACAGCGTTATACCTTGGGGTCATCGGCGCAAATCCGCATCACGGCAAACGATGCGCAACTGAATCCGCTGACGGTGCCGGTGTTGCCGGTAGATGTTCAACTGCCGTCAGGAACACACCGGCTCGTTGATGCAACGCTGGACCCGAATTTACCGGGGACATACTCGGTGCATTTGCCGCTGGATGCCGAAGGGCAGTGGGCGATTCGTTTTACCGTGCCGGAAACGGATACAGAGTTGCTGCGGACAGTGCAGGTGCAGATGAGCAATTTGGAGCGGGAAAATCCGTGCCGGAACGAACCGCTGCTGAAAGAGATTGCGGAAAAGAGCGGCGGCGTGTATTATCGGTCGGCAACGGACGCAATGCCGCTGGTGAAAGAATCGCCGTTGTACGGCAATATCAATTTCTTTGCCGACAACGATAAGGAAACGGTGCTTCCTGCCGCAGCGAAAGCGTTGACAGAACTTATCAAAGTCCGTTCGCAGAAGGCGGTGCCGGACATTGCGGCGGAAGAGAACACGTTCCGGTTTCTGCTGATTGCCGCTTGTGTATTTTTATTTCTCGAATGGACGTTACGCCGATTGATGAAACTGGTGTGATATATGCTGACAACAATAGACGAATTACGGAATTGGTCGAACGAACAGCACGCCGCCGGTTTGACGGTCGGATTTGTACCGACAATGGGTGCGCTGCACGAAGGACATTTATCACTGGTGAAGGCGGCAAACGAACGCTGTGATAAAACCGTTGTGTCCGTTTTCGTTAATCCGGCGCAGTTTGCCCCGAACGAAGATTTTCACAAGTATCCGCGTCCGCTGGAAAACGATTTGAAAGTGTTAAAATCCGCCGGTGCGCCGGAAGTGTTCGTACCGAGCGTTGCCGAAATGTATCCTGATGGTTTCGATGCGTCGGTTCATATCGGCGGTGTTTCCCAGCCGTTTGAAGGACAATTCCGGCCGGTGCATTTTAGCGGCGTGGCAACGGTCGTGTTGAAACTTTTCAACGCCGGTCAGGCGGATATTGCGTTCTTCGGGCAAAAGGATTATCAGCAGGTTTGCGTTGTCAGAAAGATGGTGTCCGATTTGAATGTTCCGGTGAAAATAGCGGTTTGCCCGATAGTCCGTGAACCGGACGGCTTAGCGATGAGCAGCCGGAACCGGTATCTTTCGGCGGAACACCGCCGTCAAGCCGTTGTGTTATCACGGTCTCTTGCCGAAGCGGAACGGTTAATAAGCGTTAAAAAAGAGCAGAAGGTTAAGAACATCGTTGCAGCAATGACGAAAACGATTTGCACTGATACGGACTTTACGGTTGATTATGCGGCAGTTGCCGACCCGGAAACCCTGCGGGAGTTGGACATCATTGACCCGTTAAAACATTCGGCGGTTGTTATTCTTTTAGCGGCGAAAATCGGCACAACGCGGCTGATTGACAACGCCGTTATTGAACTATAAACGGAAGTGTGATAGGATGAGGTGATGCCAGCAAATTTGACTCAACAATACAAGAAAGCGGAAGACAATTACCGCCGGTCGGAAACGCCGGAGGAGGAACTGCGCTGGCTCCAAATAATGCTTGCCGAAATGCCCAAGCACAAGGGCACCGACCATCTGCAAGCGAAACTAAAAACGCAGATTTCCGACACGAAAAAGGAAATTGAAGCCCAAAAAGGCGGCGGAAAAAAAGGAGCAGCAGGACGTTCGTTCCGAATACCGCGGCAAGGGGCGGGAACGGCTGTCATCATCGGCGGTCCCAATGCGGGTAAAAGTCAACTGTTGGCATCGCTTACCAACGCAACGCCGGAAGTGGCAATCTATCCGTTCACCACGAAGCAGCCGCAACCCGGTATGATGCCGTGGGAGGACGTGTTTGTGCAGTTAATTGATACACCGCCGATTACCGCCGATTATCTCGAACCGTACATTGTCGGAATGTTAAGAAGTACGGACTTGGCATTGCTGATGCTCGACCTCGGCGATGATTCCGGGATGGAACAGTGCAAGGAAGTGCTGGATAAACTGGCAACGACGAAGACCCGGTTAGCCGCCGAATCAAGTTTAGACGAGGAAGATGTCGGACTTTCCTACACGAAAACGTTTTTCTTGGCAAACAAGATGGACGACCCGGAAGCGGCAGACCGTCTGGTGTTGTTTGACGAAATGTATGAACGGGCAGGGGGAGATAATCCCCTGTTATTCCGCCGGTTTAACATTTCTGCGAACGATGCGGCAACATTGGAACCGTTGCGGAACGCCGTTTACGAAACGCTGAACGTGATACGGATTTACACGAAAGACCCGAAAAAGAAGGAAGCGGACTTTGAACGTCCGTTCACGCTGCGGCGGGGCGATACACTGCTAGATTTAGCCGAGTTAATTCACAAGGATTATGCGAAAAACCTAAAATTCGGCAAGGTTTGGGGCAGTGCCGTTCACGACGGGACAACCGTCAAAGGCGATTACGTCTTGAACGACAAAGACATCATTGAAGTACATATCTGAACGGAAATTACGCCGCTTTGCGCAGCGGTTCCCTCGCCGGCAAACGGATAGAACTCTCTTCATCAACCGGTTCGTCAAACGAAACGCTTAACAAAGAACGTCCGAGAATTTTACCGTCACTGTCAAAGACCTTCAACGTTTGGTCGGCGGCAGACCAAACGGCGGTGAACTCTTTTGCCGTGAAACGGTAGCCGTAAAAGCAGTCACCGAGCAGCAAGACCTGCTGTCCGAACGTGCCGTCGGAAATAATGCCGTAGTGCCGCACCGTTTGCCGAACGGACTGAATGACTGTATCCATTTCCATTACATCGGACATCATTTTTTTCTCCTTCCGGTACGAATCATAGCACCCCTACCGGTTTTATCGGCAATAACGAATGTAATGATTATTCTTTTTTAGAAAAAGAGAAATTTTTAACAATGCCGTCTATTCTTCCTCCGGGTCGTAGTAATCATCGTCCTCGTATCTGTCCTCTTCATAATCATTTTCTTCATCTTCTTCCTCAAAATAGGGGGAACGGGATGTGGGAGGCGGAACAGAGGGACGCAGAAATATTCCGCTGCGGGCAGCCGGGACTGCCTCACTCTTCGCCGCCCGTTTCTTCCGCCATTCTGACAGCGTTATCAACACTTCGCGGGACTTCGCCCCGTTGTGTCCGCCGACCACACCGTCCTCCGCCATAAAATCAATCATCCTTGCCGCCCTGCCGTAGCCGATACCCAACCGCCGCTGCAAAAACGACAATGAACCGCGTCCCTCCTGAATCACCGCCTCCACTGCCCGATAATACATTTCGTCCCGCTGTACTTTTTCCTCGCCGCCGGTCTTGTTTCTGCCGAAATTTGACGCTCCATTCCCGTTGATTTCCTGTTCACTTCCCTCCGCATTAGGGTCTATCGCAACGAGTTCTTCCACGAAATCAGGATTGTCCGTGCCGATTTTCTCAACGATATTCTCAATTTCACTGCCGCTGATGTACGTTCCTTGTCCGCGGATTGCCAAACTCGTTTCAGGGTCAAGAAACAGCATATCGCCGCTGCCTAACAGCCGTTCCGCCCCTATTTGGTCAAGAACCACCAAACTGTCCGTCCGTGTTGCCACACTAAACGCAATCCTTGCCGGCAGGTTCGACTTAATCAAGCCCGTTACTACATTCACCGTCGGTTTTTGCGTCGCCAAAATCAGGTGAATTCCGACTGCCCGGCTCTTCTGCGCCAGCCGGATAATGTGCGTTTCCACGTCCCGACCGGCGGTCATCATTAAGTCCGCGATTTCATCGGCAACAATCACAATGTACGGCAACTTCTTCGGCACGATTGCCCACTCCTCTTCGGAAATATC